>NZ_SRLW01000029.1:0-50156 GCF_006518215.1 Myxococcus sp. AB025B | reverse complement strand
GCCCGGACAAACACTGTCATCCGCTCCGTGTCTGAAAGTCAACGAATGACAAGTCATCGGCCTCGCTGGTCAGCCGCGACCCGGCCTGTCACATCGCGAGCTTTTCCGGGTGTGACACGCGCGGCGGAGACGGAGCGGGTGGTGGAGCACGCGCGCGAGAAGCTGGAGCGCAAGGGGCTGGACGCCATCGTCGCCAACGACGTGACGGCGCCCGGCGCGGGCTTCGGCACGGACACGAACCGGGTGACGGTGTTGACCCGGACCGGCGCGCCACGGGAGCTCCAGGGCACCAAGGACGCCGTGGCCCGGAGCCTCCTCGAGCTCCTGCTGGTGCAGCGCGCGGCGTCCGGCGTGTGAGCCTCAGGGCGTCCGGGGCTCGACGACGGCGAGCGTGACGGTGGCCTTGGAGACGCGCTGCTCCTGGCCTCCGGCGACGGTGTGGACCTCGGACTCGACGACGATGAGCCGGCGGCCCGCGCGCAGCACCCTGGCCTTGCAGCGCAGCGCCTCGCCTCGTGCCGCCTGGAGCAGGTGGATCGTGAAGTCCACGGTGAGGATTCGCAGAGGGCGGGGCACGAGGGTGAAGGCGGCGCCGCCCGCGGTGTGGTCGGCCAGGGTCGCCTGGACGCCCGCGTGGATGACGTCGTCCTGTTGCAGGTGGCGGGGCTGAACCACCAGTCGTGCCTCCACCTCGCCCGGGAGGATGGAGACGGGCTCGATGCCGAGGTCGGTGACGAAGGGGGCCGCGCGGAAGAGGGCCTCCGTGTCCTGACGGTAGTCCGGGTTCTGTGGATTCATGGGGAGGAGGGTAGCCCGCCTTCTGCCGGACCCACCCGGGGGTCGGCGCGCGGGTCGACCCGGTGTGCGGTGAATCGAACCCGCGGCCCTTGGCTCCGGAGGCCCGCGACGGAGGCGCGACAGGCCGGCCGTGACGCGGTGTGGTGGGGAACTTGACGCTGTGAGGGAGGTCCGGGCCGCCCCGTGGAGGAGCGTCCGCCCAGGATGGATGTCCGCTTCCTTGCGCCCGGGCCTGCCCTCCGATACCGATCGGTCATCGTGAACGACGATTCGCCCGAAGCCACGCAGGAACTGAGCGCCGTGCTGGAGGATGTGCGCCGTCACCTGCTCTGGCAGGAGGACGGCGGCGGGCGTCAGCTGATGATCGACGCCAAGGCGGCGGCCGAGCTCCAGCGCCTGACGCCCTCCTTGCGCTCCCGGTTCGCCCGTCCCGGGCCAGCGACCGAGCCCGCACCGGCCGAGCGCAAGCCCGCTCCGTCCACGGCGACCACGCCGATGTCGCGTCCGGGCGACGCGCCGCCGGGCCCGGGCACCTCGCGCTTCGAGCGGCCCGTGAGCGCCGCCAGTGCTCCGCGCCAGGCGACTCCCTCGCTGTCGGGCCGTCCATTGGCCCCCACGGAGCCCGCGCCCCGCGCGCCGGGCCCCGCGCCCCTCGCGGCGCGGGGGACCACCGCGCCTTCCGCCTCGAACGGGATGCTCCTCGACGTGCCGAGGTCGTCCCCCACGGGCAGCGGACCGCTGCCGGGCCTGGTGGACGGCGAGCGGCCGACGCTGGACCAGGTGCGCCGGGAGCTGGGCGACTGCCAGCGCTGCAAGCTGTGCACGGGACGCAAGAACATCGTCTTCGGCTCGGGCAACCCCCGCGCGGAGCTGGTCTTCGTGGGCGAGGGCCCGGGCGAGAACGAGGACCTGCAGGGCGTCCCGTTCGTGGGCGCCGCGGGAGATCTGCTCACGAAGATGATCGAGGCGATGGGCTTCCGTCGCGACGACGTCTACATCTGCAACGTGGTGAAGTGCCGGCCCCCGGGCAACCGGAACCCGGAGCCGGACGAAATCGCCGCGTGTGAGCCCTTCTTGCGCGCGCAGCTCGCGGCCCTCCAGCCGAAGGTGGTGGTGGCGCTGGGCAAGTTCGCGGCGCAGACGCTGCTTCGAGATTCGACGCCCATCACCCGCATGCGCGGGGCCTGGCGTGTCTACGAGGGCATTCAGCTCATGCCCACCTTCCACCCCGCGTACCTGCTCCGCAATCCCGCGGAGAAGCGCAAGGCGTGGGAGGACCTGCAAGCCGTGATGAAGATATTCGGCAAGAACCCGGGCGCGCGCGCGTAGCGCGGCCGCGAAGGGGGAGACTCGGATGAAGGGATTGCTGGAGACGCGCGAGGTGCAGTCGCCCGCGCTGGAGTCCAACCCGCTGGGCGACCCGGCCCGGCGCAAGCTCACCGTGTACCTGCCGCCGGGGTACGCCGAGTCGGACCGTCGCTACCCGGCCGTGTACTTCCTGCACGCGTTCGGCAACAGCGGCGGCACGTGGACCAACGCCTCGGGCTTCGCGCCGTCCGTGCCCGAGCGGCTGGACGCGCTCATCGAGTCCGGCGCGGTGCCTCCCGTGGTGGGCGTGTTCCCCGACGCGTGGACGTCGCTGGGCGGCAGCCAGTGGATCAACAGCGACGCCATCGGCCGGTACCGTGACTACCTGGCCAAGGACATCGTGGGCTTCGTGGACCGCACCTTCCGCACGCTGCCCAGGGCCGCGTCGCGCGCGGTGCTGGGGCACAGCTCGGGCGGCTACGGCGCGCTGGTGATGGGGCGCTACCACCCGGAGGTGTTCTCGCTCCTGGGCGCGCACTCGGCGGACGCCTACTTCGAGTACTGCTACCTGCCGGACCTCCCGAAGGCGGCCAGCTCGCTCCTGAAGTCGGGCGGCATCGAGTCCTGGCAGGGCGAGTTCCGTCAGCGCGTGCGCGAGACGAAGATGCGCGGGGACGACTTCCCGGTGGTGAACACGCTGGCGATGGCGGCGGCGTACTCGCCGAAGAAGGGCGAGCCGCTCAACCTGGAGCTGCCCTTCGACGCGCAGACGGGCCGGCTGAAGCTGGACGTGTGGAACCGGTGGCTGGTGCATGATCCGGTGCGCTTCGTCCCCAAGTTCCTGGATGCCTTCCGCAAGCTGAAGGGCGTCTTCCTGGACTGCGGCACGCGCGACGAGTTCAACCTGCGCTGGGGCACGCGCATGCTGGCGGACGACCTCAGGAACGCGGGCGTGGACCTGGTGCACGAGGAGTTCGAGGACGGCCACTCCGGCGTGTCCTATCGCTTCGAGCGCTCGCTCTCGGTGCTGCTGCCCAAGCTCTCCCAGGAGTAGCCCTTCACCCAGGCTCGCGCGGTGCTGTGTCGGGAAGGGCCCTCTTGCTGACAGGAGGGCCCTCGGCAGAGGGGGCCGCGCGACGTGACGCTGGCCATCCCCCCGGCGGAGCGGATAGACGCAGGACTCCCGCGCGACAGGCCGCTCGGCTGCGGGCGCGGATGGACCTTCAGGGAGATGGAACATGAGCAACGACCTCTACGGGCTGTCCCGCGTCGTCGGCGAGAAGGGCGTGCTGCCACAGCGCGCGCGCAAGCTGGACCCCTCGCTGCCGTGCCGTGATTCGGAGGTGCTCATCGACGTGGAGAGCCTCAACATCGACGCGGCCTCCTTCAAGCAGATCAAGGGCGAGGTGGGCGGAGACCCGGCGCGCATCGGCGCGCGCATCCAGGAGATCGTCCTGGAGCGCGGCAAGATGCAGAACCCCGTGACGGGCTCGGGCGGCATGTTGATTGGCCGCGTGAAGAAGCTCGGCGCGAAGCACCCGGCGCGGGGGCAGCTCCAGGTGGGCGACCGCATCGCCACGCTGGTGAGCCTGACGCTGACGCCGCTGGTCATCGAGGAGGTGAAGGCGGTCCACGTGGACATCGACCGCCTGGACATCCGCGGCCACGCGCTGCTCTTCGCCACGGGCATCTACGCGAAGCTGCCGGCGGACCTCCCGGACACGCTGGCGCTGGCGGCGCTCGACGTGTGTGGCGCGCCCGCGCTCGTGGCGCGCTACGTGCGGCCGGGCATGACGGTGGCCGTGCTGGGCGCGGGCAAGAGCGGCGCGCTGTGTCTGGCGCAGGCCCGGCGCAACCTGGAGAGCCGGGGACAGCTCATCGCGATGGACGTGTCGCAGCCGGCGCTGGACGCGCTGACGGCCATCGGCCTGTGTGACGTCGCGCTGAAGGTGGATGCGACGCAGGGCGTGGAGGTGATGGAGGCGGTGAGCCAGGCCACCGGCGGTCAGCTCTGTGACCTGGTGGTGAACTGCGCCAGCGTGGGCAACACGGAGATGGCCACCATCCTCTCGGTGAAGGACGGCGGCACGGCCATCTTCTTCTCCATGGCCACCAGCTTCACCACGGCAGCGCTCGGCGCGGAGGGCGTGGGCAAGGACGTCACCATGCTGGTGGGCAACGGCTACGTGCCCGGCCACGCCGCGCTCACCCTGGCCCTGCTGCGCACCGAGCCCGCGCTGCTCCAGCTCTTCGCCACGCGCTACGTCTGAGCGGCGGCCTCCCGTCGCGAGGTTATCTCGCGGCGGCGGTGTCCTCCGGTGACACGGGGGCGGGCGCCACGGGGGCCTGGGGCGCGCTCTGCGTCCGGGCCCAGTCGGCCGCGCTGCGACCGCTGGCGTCCTTGAGCTCCTCGGACGCGCCCTTCTGTCGGAGCGCGTCCACCACCTCCTGCCGACCGAAGAGCGAGGCGAACATCAGCGCCGTCTGGCCCAGGCTGTTGGCCTGGTCCACGGCGCACGGCTGCGCGTTGAGCAGCGCGACGATGTCCGCATGGCCCTTGAACGCCGCGCCCATCAACGCGGTGTTGCCGCGCTTGTCCCCGGCGCACGCGTCCACCCCGGCCGAGAGCAGCACGCGCACGGTGTCCAGGTGCCCGTGGTAGGCGGCGAGGATGAGCGGCGTGAAGCCGCGCTCGTCCCGGGCCTCCGCGGAAGCGCCCGCCTTCACCAGACCGGAGACGATCTCCGTGTCACCGACACGCGCGGCGGCGAGCAGGTATCGCTCCGCCTCGTTCGCGGCGAGCAGACGTCCCTGGGGTACGGGCTCGGCCTTCATTGAGTACCACGCGGCCGTCACCACCCCGCACACCAGCACCAGCAGACCGAGGGCTCCGAGGAGCAGCTTGCGGAACATGTCCATCCTCCAGGCGGACGAGAGGGAAGGGGCCCGCGCCGGTGCTCAGGCACGGGCCCCGGTGCTTCACTCAGGAGCGCTTCAGCGGGTGGCGAGCGGCGCCACGGCGGCGCGAGCGTCATCCACCTTCACGTTCACCGCCTTGGCCAGCCTGGTGCCGAACTCCTCGTTGGCGACGAAGAAGTGGCCCACCATGCGCGCCTTCACGCGGGCGTCACGCACCTGGCCCAGGTCCCCGGCCAGGTTCTTCACCAGGCGCTCACGGGCCGCCGGGTCCAACGCCACGTAGAACGCGCCCGCCTGCGAGAAGTTGTCCGTCTTCTCGATGGGCTGCTGCTGGGAGGTGCCGGACAGGGGCAGCCGCGAGAACAGGTGCTGGGGGGCCTCCTGAGACTCGCGGGCGATGCTCGGCTCGTAGTTCACGTCCGACTTCGTGTTCGCCACGTTCATGGCGCCGGCCTGGTTGTTGTTGTTCACCGAGGCGCGCGCGCGGTTGACGGGCAGCGACTGGTAGTTGGCGCCCACGCGGTAGCGCTGCGTGTCCGCGTAGGAGAAGAGCCGGCCCTGCAGCAGGCGGTCCTCGGACGGCTCGATGCCGGAGGGCTGCACACCGGGGGAGAACGCCGACTGCTCGGTCTCCTCGAAGAAGTTGTCCGGCAGCTTGTTGAGCGTGAACCTGCCCAGCTTGACGGAGGGGGCCTTGTCCTCGGGCCAGACCTTCGTCGGGTCCAGCGGGTTGAACGCGAAGCTGTCCAGGTCCTTCGGGTCCAGCACCTGCGCCGACAGCTCCCACGACGGGAACTTCCCCGCGCCGATGGACGCGTACAGGTCCGTGGTGGCGTTCTGGTGGTCCTCGCCGGCGATGCGCGAGGCCTCCTCGTTGGTGAGGCTCTTGACGCCCTGCTGCGAGGCCCAGTTGAACTTCACGTACTTGTACTCGCCCTTGGCGTTGACGAACTTGAACGCGTGCACGCCGTGCCCGTTCATCTGCCGGTAGTTCGCCGGGATGCCGATGTCCGAGTAGAGCTGCGTCAGCATGTGCGTCGACTCGGGGATGTGGGAGAAGAAGTCGAAGAAGCGGTTCGGGTCCTGCTTGTTGGTGACGGGCGACGGCTTGAGCGAGTGCACCATGTCCGGGAACTTGATGGCGTCGCGGATGAAGAAGACCGGCAGGTTGTTGCCCACCAGGTCCCAGTTGCCGTCGTCCGTGTAGAACTTGAGCGCGAAGCCGCGAGGGTCTCTCAGCGTCTCCGGCGAGCCGGACGGATGGATGACGGTGGAGAAGCGCACGAACATCGGCGTCTTCTTCCCCTTGTTGGCGAACAGGGACGCGCGCGTCAGGTGGGAGAAGTTGCCGTAGCTCTCGAAGACGCCGTACGCACCCGCGCCGCGCGCATGCACCACGCGCTCGGGGATTCGCTCGCGGTCGAACCGCGCCAGCTTCTCGATGAGGTGGAAGTCCTCCAGCAGGATTCCGCCGCGCGGACCCGCCGTCTTGGAGCTCTGGTTGGTGCCCACGGCGGCACCCGTATCCGTGGTGAGCGGCGGCGGATTGGCCGCGAGCGCGGGACCACTCAGCAGTACGGCGGACAGCAGCAGCGAACGCGTCTTCATGCGAAAACTCCTCTCGGGGGATGAGGCGGAGCCGCTCCAGAGCACGCACCGTGCCGTCTCTTGGAATCCAATAATTCCGAGCGCTTGAAGGTGGTTGGAAGGCCAGGCTCACCGGTATTTCGGTGGCGGCACCGCTCCCTCGGTGGGGTGGGCGCTGTTATTTCGGTGTCGGGGTGGGCCAACCGATAATGCGGTGCGGCAGCGCCATTCCGGTATGCTTCAGCGCTTCCTGTAGGCGTTCGGGCGGGTAAGGTGCGCCCATGCCAGGCCCGTTCATCGACGACGCGCAGATTGCGCATGCGCGCACTCTGGCGGAGGAGATCGTCAATCCGATCTTCGACCTCATCCGCCGTAACACCACTGTATCGATTGAGCGCACCGTGTTGCGCTTCTTCGGAATCTCCGGAGCAGGCGCGCGAGGGGTGCCGCTCGCCAACCTGATGGTCGACAAGCTCAAGGCCGCGGGCGTGCTCAACCGGGGCGCCGCCTATTGGTATGGCCGCGCGCTGCACCTGGGCGCCAAGAGCCCGCTGGAGGCCGTGGAGCGGCTGACGGCGCTGCCCACCGACAAGCTGGGCCCCCTGTCCCCCGACGTCGAGCAGAACCTGCGCGACGAGGTCCGCTCGGAGGCGCGCTCCGCCTTCGAGGACATGAAGGCGCGCATCACCGCGCGCGAGGAGCTGCGCAAGCAGTTCCCCATGTCGCCGGCGCCGCACAAGTACGTCATCGTCGCCACGGGCAACATCTACGACGACGTGGACCAGGCCCGGGCCGCGGCCCAGGCGGGCGCGGACGTCATCGCCGTCATCCGCTCCACCGCGCAGTCGCTGCTCGACTACGTGCCCCACGGCGCGACGACGGAGGGCTACGGCGGCACCTACGCCACCCAGGAGAACTTCCGCATCATGCGCGAGGCCCTGGACGACGAGAGCCGCAAGCTCAAGCGCTACATCCAGCTCACCAACTACTCGTCCGGCCTGTGCATGTCGGAGATCGCCTTCTGCGCGGCCTACGAGAAGCTGGACATGCTGCTCAACGACGCGATGTACGGAATCCTCTTCCGTGACATCAACATGCGGCGCACGTTCATCGACCAGTACTTCAGCCGCCGCATCTGCGCCCTGGCCGGCATCATCATCAACACCGGCGAGGACAACTACATCACCACGGCGGACGCGTACGACGCGGCCCACACCGTCATCGCCAGCCAGTTCATCAACGAGTGCTTCGCCAAGCGCGCGGGCCTCAAGGACTGGCAGCTGGGCATCGGGCACTCGTACGAGATCGACCCGTACCGCGACGACACGCTCCTGTTGGAGCTGTCCCAGGCGATGCTGGTGCGCCGCTGCTTCCCGGACGCGCCGCTCAAGTACATGCCGCCCACCAAGCACAAGGAGACGGACATCTTCTTCAGCCACGCGTACGACGTGATGGCGGACCTGGTGGCCATCTGGACGCGGCAGGGCATCCAGCTGCTGGGCATGATGACCGAGGCCATGCACACGCCGCTGCTCGCGGACCGCTACGTGGCGCTCAAGTCCGCCAACTACATCCACCGCGCGGCGCGGGGCATCGACGAGGAGTTCACCGTCCGCGAGGACGGGAAGATCGCCAACCGGGCGCGCGAGGTGTTCGCCCAGGCGATGAAGCTGCTCCAGGAGTGCCGGGACGAGGGCATGGTGGCCGCCATCGGCAAGGGGCACTTCGGCGACGTCAAGCGCGAGGAGACCGGCGGCAAGGGTCTGGACGGCGTGCTGGAGAAGGCCCCCGATTACTTCAATCCGTTCCTGGAAATCCTGGAGGCACAATGATTGTCGGTACCATCCTGACGGTGGTGATGGCGGCGGGTGGCTCGGCGGACGCGCTGACGCAGTTCCAGGTCAAGAACGTGGCCGTGCAGGTGCCGGCCGCGTGGACGCGCTCCAACGAGGACGGGACGGCGAAGTTCACGGCGCCCAGCGGGGACGCGTACTTCCTGGTCGACGTGGGCGCGGTGCAGACGGCGGGCATGAAGGCGCAGGTCTGCGTGGACAAGATCGTCACCGGCAGCGGCGGCACGGGCTGGGAGAAGCTCAAGGTCGGCGGGCAGCCGGCGGCGCGGCGGCTGGACACGGACGCGTCGACGAACGGGGCGCTGGTGGACACCTGGACGTACGTGGGCTGTGACGGCCGCACGACGTGGTCGGTGGTCTTCCACCTGGAGCAGGGCAAGAAGGAGCGCTTCGCGCCCCTGGCGGAGAAGGTGGCCGGGAGCGTGAAGTTCCAGCGGGCGCGGGGGAAATGACGCGATGGTGAAGCCGAGCAAGCAGATCATCCGTCCCTACGGAGACCGGCGGGACGACGGCGTGGTGCAGCTGTCGTTCACGCTGCCGGTGCCCCTGTCGGAGAAGGCCAAGGAGGCCGCCGCCGTCTTCACGCGCAAGATGGGGTTCACCGACGTGAAGGTGGCCGCCGCCGAGCGCGCCGCGGACAGCTACACGTTCTTCATCGTGTACGCCCGCTCGGGCGTCACGCTGGACTACGCCGAAATCGACGTGCCCGAAGTCGTCGTGAAGAAGATGTCCTTCGACGACCTCAACGCCTTCATCAAGGAGAAGGTCGCCCGGCGCATCGTCGTGTTCGGCGCGTGCACCGGCACCGACACGCACACGGTGGGCATCGACGCCATCCTGAACATGAAGGGCTACGCGGGCGACTACGGCCTGGAGCGCTACCCCGGGTTCGAGGCGTTCAACCTGGGCAGCCAGGTGCCCAACGAGGACCTCATCAAGCGGGCCATGGCGAAGAACGCCGACGCCATCCTGGTGAGCCAGGTCGTCACCCAGCGCGACGTGCACAAGGACAACTCGCGCCAGTTCATCGAGGCGGCCAAGGCGGCGGGCATCCACGGCAAGGTGCAGCTGCTCTTGGGCGGCCCGCGCGTGGACCACAAGCTGGCGCTGGAGCTGGGCTTCGACGCGGGCTTCGGTCCGGGCACCAAGCCCTCCGACGTGGCCAACTACATCGTCCACGCGCTCCTGAAGAAGCTGGGCAAGGAGCCCCAGGACATGCACTACCAGGGAGAGCCCTCATGAGCACGGGAACCAAGGCCATCATCCGCCTGCGCATGAGCAGCCACGACGCGCACTACGGCGGCAACCTGGTGGACGGCGCGCGGATGCTCGGGCTGTTCGGCGACGTGGCCACGGAGCTGTGCATCCGGGCCGACGGCGACGAGGGCCTGTTCCGGGCGTACGACTCGGTGGAGTTCCTGGCGCCGGTGTATGCGGGGGACTTCATCGAGGCGGAGGGAGAGATCGTCAGCGCGGGCAACACGTCGCGCAAGATGCGCTTCGAGGCGCGCAAGGTCATCCGCCCGCGTCCGGATGTGAATGACTCGGCGGCGGACCTGTTGCCGGAGCCCATCGTCGTGTGCCGTGCTTCGGGCACCTGCGTGGTTCCCAAGGACAAGCAGCGAGGTCAGCGATGAGCACTCCCATGGTCATCACCGCGGCGATGGTGGGCGCGGAGACGACGCGCGAGCAGACGCCGCACCTGCCCATCACCGCGGAGGAGATTGCGGAAGACGCGGCGCGCTGCCGCGAGGCCGGCGCCGCCATGGTGCACCTGCACGTGCGCACCCCCGACGGCAAGCCGTCCCAGGACGCGGAGCTGTTCCGGGCCGCCATCCGCGCCATCCGCAAGCGCACCGACGTGCTCATCCAGACCTCCACCGGCGGCGCGGTGGGTATGACGGTGGACCAGCGCTGCGGGCCGCTCACGCTGACGGGGGAGGACCGGCCGGACATGGCCACGCTCACCACGGGCACCGTCAACTTCGGCGAGGAGGTCTTCTGGAATCCCCGCCCGCTGGTGCGTGACATCGCCAAGCGCATCCGCGCGCTCGGGCTGCGGCCGGAGCTGGAGTGCTTCGACGTGGGGATGATCGACGAGGCGCGCTACCTGGCGAAGGAGGGCCTGGTGGACCTGCCCGCGCACTTCGACTTCGTGCTCGGGGTGCCGGGCACGCTGCAGGCGCGGCCGGAGGTGCTGGACTTCATGATCGCCTCGCTGCCGGAGGGCAGCACCTGGACGGTGGCGGGCGTGGGGCGCTTCCAGCTCGCGTTCGTGGACGAGGCCGCGAAGCGCGGCGGCAACGCGCGCGTGGGCCTGGAGGACAACATCTACGTGTCCAAGGGCGTGCTCGCGAAGGGCAACTGGGAGCTGGTGGCCGAGGCCGCCAGAAGGGCCCGGGCCCACGGCCGGGAGCCCGCGACTCCCGAGCAGGCTCGCAAGCTGCTGCGACTGAGCTGAACCCCGCCGCCGACACACTCAAGTGTGTCGGCGGTTTTCTTTCCAGAACATGTCAGCAACCTGGGTCCCTTCGCGTCGGCGTTCGCCGGACGCCGCTCGTTCGCCCGGACTCCGGCGCGTGAGGGTCCCACTCACTTCCGAGGAGTCGTGCGCATGGACACGGAGCTGAAGGGGCAGGGCGTCCTGGTGACGGGCGGCGCGGGTGGCATCGGCACGGCCATCGTCCAGGCCTTCGCCGCCGAGGGCGCGAAGGTGGCGGTGCACTACCACTCCCGTGAGGCCAAGGCGCGCGAGCTTGCGGGGAAGGTGGGCGGCGCGGCGGTGGGCGCGGACCTGACGGTGGAGGCCCAGGTGGACGCGCTGGTGCCCGCGTCGGTGGCGGCGCTGGGCCGACTGGACGTGCTGGTGTGCAACGCGGGCGTGTACCCGGCCCCGGACGTGCCGGTGTGGGAGATGTCGCTGGAGCGCTGGCGCCGCACGCTGGCGGAGAACCTGGACAGTGTCTTCCTGTGCTGCCGCGCCTTCCTGCGCCACGTGAAGACGACGGGCGTGGGCAACATCGTCATCGTCAGCTCGACGGCGGGCCTGTTCGGCGAGGCGGGACACGCCGACTACGGGGCGGCCAAGGGCGCGCTGGCGAGCGGATTCCTGCGCAGCCTCAAGAACGAGCTGGGCCGCATCGCGCCGGGGGCCCGCGTCAACGCGGTGTGCCCCGGCTGGACGGAAGTGGACCGCAACCGCGACAAGCTGAAGGCGGAGGGGTTCGTGAAGCGGGTGACGCGCACCATGCCGTTGCGCAAGGTGGGCCAGCCCGAGGACGTGGCGCGCGCGGTGGTGATGCTCGCGTCGGATTTCGTCTCCGGCCACGTGACGGGTGAGGTCGTCACCGTCGCCGGAGGCATGGAAGGACGGGTGCTACATGACGACTGATGCCATCGATGTACGGAAGCACAACCGCGACGCCTGGAACCGCCAGGTGTCCCTGGGCAACCGGTGGACGGTGCCGGTGGGGCCGGAGGTCATCGCGGCGGCGCGCAAGGGCGAGTGGGGCATCCTGCTCACGCCGACGAAGATTGTCCCTCGCGAGTGGTTCGGCGAGGTCGCTGGCAAGCGCGTGTTGTGTCTGGCGGGCTCCGGTGGACAGCAGGCGCCCATCCTCGCGGCGGCGGGCGCGAAGGTGTCGGTGCTCGACAACTCGCCGGCGCAGCTGGGGCAGGACCGGCTGGTGGCCGAGCGCGAGGGACTGACGCTGCGACTGGAGGAGGGGGACATGCGCGACCTGTCCGTCTTCGAGGACGGCGGCTTCGACCTCATCTTCCACCCGTGCTCCAACGGCTTCGTGGACGACATCCAGCCGGTCTGGCGCGAGGCGTTCCGCGTGCTGCGCCCCGGTGGCGCGCTGCTGACGGGCTTCTGCAACCCGCTCATCTTCCTGCTCGATCCGGACCTGCAAGAGCAGGGCGTGATGCAGCTCAAGTACAAGATGCCGTACTCGGACTTCACCAGCCTCACGGACGCCGAGCGGCGCCGGTACACGGACAAGCACGAGCCGCTCAGCGTGGGTCACTCCCTGGAGGACCAGATTGGCGGCCAGCTCCGCGCGGGCTTCGTCCTCACCGGCTTCTTCGAGGACGGCTACGGTCCGGGCGACAAGCTCTCCGAGTACATCGATGGCTTCATCGCCACCCGCGCCGTGAAGCCCCCCCTCCCGTAACCGTTCGTCCCAGGAACGGGGAAGTTCATTGCGCCGTGGAGTCCGAGGGGACTCCCATGCGGGCTGTCCTGGATGCCCCAGGACGTCCCGCAAGGAGCGCATATGCGTACCCCCAGGAATCTCTCCTCGTTCTGTGTCGTGAGCCTCGCGCTGCTGGGCGTGGGGTGTGAGCCGTCGGCCTCGCCGGTGACGTCGCGGGAGGGCGTGGCGCTGGAAGAGAAGAAGGACCGCGCGGTGGGTGACGTGCGGCTGTACTGCGAGACGACGCAGGACGGGAGCTACTTCGAGTTGAAGGAGACGGCGACGGGGTTCGAGGGCGTGGTGGCGACGCTCGAGTACGACCCCTGGGACTGCCGCTGCATCCGGTTGAAGCGCGAGGTGGTGGGGCAGTACACGTCCTGCAACTTCGCGGCGTCGGACCCGCGCATCGCCAACTGCTGGCGTCGTGACGCCAACGGCTCGACGACGAAGGCGTTCATGTCGTCGGCGAAGATCACCCGGCAGTCGCTGGTGTTCGCCAATCCCATCGAGACGTCGGACCAGTTGTTGGAAGTCACCGTCGTGAACCAGGACCCGGGGCAGACGCCTCGGCATGACCTGTCCTTCCCCCTCAACGACTGCGTGGCGGAGCAGTAGCAGACCAGGCGGGCAGGCCCGCTCCGGTGTGGCGCCGGGGCGGGATTTAACCTTCGCTTTCGCGTGGGGTTCTCCAAGGCAACAGGGCGCGAGCAGGGCTGGACTCGTGCTCCTCGAACCCACGGAGCGTCTCACCATGCGTCAGAATTTCTTCATGCGGTCCCTCGTCACGGCGTCGCTGTTGCTGGCCACCCCGGTGTTCGCGCAGAGCGCGGCGCCCTCGACGGAGGACAAGGCGGCGGAGTGCGGCGAGCGGCACGGCCGTCATGGCAAGCGGGGCATGAAGGGCGAGCGGAAGCTGGCCCGGATGGAGCACCGGTTGGACCGCGCGGTGGTGGATGGGCGGCTCACCCAGGCGCAGGCGGACCAGTTCAAGGCCGAGGCGAAGCAGCTCCAGGAGGAGCGCAAGGCGCTGCGCGAGGCCTCCGGAGGCCAGCTCACCGAGGAGCA
The DNA here is from genome assembly GCF_006518215.1 of Myxococcus sp. AB025B. NCBI lineage: Bacteria > Pseudomonadati > Myxococcota > Myxococcia > Myxococcales > Myxococcaceae > Myxococcus > Myxococcus sp. AB025B. The sequence continues at coordinate 36,430 of NZ_SRLW01000029.1, read as the reverse complement.
GCGGCAGCAGGGCCGCGAGCGCTTCCGCGCCTTCCACGAGAAGGTGAAGGCCGCGCTGAAGGCCACCGCGCCCGCGAAGACTTGAGCGGTGCGTCTGGAGTGGCGCGGCGCCGTGCGCCTCAGTCGCGCAGGCGCTCCGCCCAGGTGAAGTACGCGGCGCGCGCGTCCACGAACGGGTCGCGGAAGAGGGCGCGGACCTCGGCCTTGTCCACCTGACCCGCGTCGAAGGCGCGGTAGAGCTTGTCGCCGAGCAGGTACCCCAGGCCGTGGCTGACGCCATGGAACAGCCGGTCCTTGCGCAGGGGCAGCAGCTTCACCGCCTCCTCGGGCGCCTCCAGCTCGGCGGCCGCGTGGGCGAGCACGAACGCGGAGACCTGTCGGTCCACGCCTCGCGTCTCGCCGAAGCGCCGCACCCAGTCCGCCAGGTTCAGGCACGTGCGCCGGGGATTGACGAGCCGCGAGCCGAAGAAGCCCAGCGCCTCCTCCATGCACCGCGCGTAGAACGCCTCCGACGCCGTGCGGGGCTCCTCCATCGCGCTGCCCACCGCGCAGTGCCGCACGAAGTGCGCGGCCTCCTCCGCCGCGTGGTTCAGTGACAATGACGCCAGGTACGCCGTGCGCGCACGCGGGATGTAGCTGCTCTCCCGCGACAGGATGTGCCGACGCAGCTGCGACAGCTCCGTCTGCGTGAAGCGCCCTCGTCGCTGGATGCGCGCCAGCACGTCGCCGTCCGCCACCGTGGTGACTTCCACCGACTCCAGCGCGCGACCCACCGGCACACCGGCCAGTCGACCGATGAGCGCCGCCATCTCCCGGAAGCGCTCCGCCGCGCCCCGGTCCATCAACGGCGCGTCTCCCGCCTCGGCTTCCAGGTAATCCAGGAAGCTCTGCTGACAGACGACAGGGGAGGCGTTGAGCAGGCACAGGGTGTCGTCGGCCAGCTCCACCGCCTCGGCCGAGCCCATCTGTCCGTCGCGGGCCAGCTTCCACCAGACGCCTTCCGCGTTCTGGTAGACGACCAGGCCCCGACGCTGGGTCTCCCCCAGGGCCCGCTCCACCTGCGCGGGCAGGTGGCACGGCGCGATGTGGTACTGGCCCACCAGGACCAGGATCAGCGGACGGTCCTCGGCGCGGGCGGCGCGGGCGATGCGCTCGGCGGCGTAGGCATCGCGCAGCGCGAGCGAGCGCTCCCCCTGGGCCCGTCGGTCGATTCCGATGACCTCCAGGCGGTGCTTGCGGGCGAAGGCGAGCAGGCCCCGCGGCGCGCTTCCCGGGCCGAAGCCCGCACCCTCCGTACCAGCCCCCAGGCGTGCGAAGAGGGAGCGCTCCGACAGGCGTCCGGAGCCCCACGCATCGAGCGAGGCCTGGTGACGACCCTCGATGCACTCGAGGGCGAGCACGACGCGGCGGCCCGAGGACAGGGCGCGCTCCGCGAGCTCCAGGTACGTCTGCTGGGCCAGGGGCAGCGTGTGGTAGTCGCCCACGTACACCACGTCCGAGGCGCGCACGCGCTGGTGGACGTCGCTCAGCGGCAGGACGCGCCGATAGCTGGCGGTGCGCCGCCGGTAGCGGGCCTCGTAGGAGCGGAAGGCATCTGTCTGCCCGTCCACCACGCGGGCGATTTGTGCCCGCTGTCGACGGAAGAGGGCAAGGTGCAGGGCGAGCGAGTCGCGCATGGAGTGCGGCGATCCCTCGCACGGCCTCGGAGACCCGGCAAAAAATCAGCGGCGCTCTGGCTCCCGGCCCCCCCTTCCTTGACTCGGGGAGGGCCCCAATGGACCATCTGCGTCAGCTTGAAGAACACACTCGCTCGCGCGACCCTCCTCAGCCTCGTGCTCTTCCTGGCGGTGCCTGTCCGTGCCGAGGAGCCTTCTCTTCTCCACTCCGCTCCGGCACGCGCGGAGGCCAACGTGCCGCTGCGGCTCGACGGCACCCTCGTGGAGGGCGCCCGCATCCTGGAGATGCAGGTGCGCTACCGGGGCCCGGGAGAGCCGTTCGCCCGCGTGCCGATGGAGCGCCAGTACGGCGACCTGTATCGCGCCGTCATCCCGCCCGAGCACATGGTGCCTCCTGGCATCGAGTACTACGTCGAGGGCCTCACCGCCGACGGCGAGCGCATCGCCATCTTCCAGTCCGCCTCGCGGCCCGCCCGCGTGCTCGTGGCCGGAGAAGCGCCCGCGTCCGCGCGCAAGCCCGGCGCGTCCGAGCCTCCTCCGCTGGCCGCCGTCGACGAGCGTCCCAGCACGCGGACTCAGGCCACCCAGGAGCGCCCGCGTCCGTCGTCCTCCGATGACGATGACTCGATGGCCGCGCTCACCGCGGACCTGAACGAGGGGGTTCCACCGCCGACGCCCAAGAACTCCCGGGACTCGCGCGGGTCGTCCACGCCTCCGCCGAAGGGGACGTCGCGCGATTCCTCGCGTGCGTCTCGCGACACCTCATCGACCTCGAGAGACGCACCCACGCGTGAATCGCAGTCGTCGCGCGAGTCACCCTCACGCGACGCGGGGACCTCGCGCGAGTCGCCCTCCCGCGATGCCGTGACCGCGCGCGAGCCGGGCGTCACGCGGGATGCGACCTCGAGCGACACGGTGTCCACGCGCGACACGTCCCGCGACACGGGCTCCTCGCGTGGCGAGCCCCTCTCCCCGCAGCGCACGGAGCTGGAGGACGACCTGGCCCTCTACAGCGCCGAGGACACGCTGGCGCTGGCCACGCGTCACGAGGAGAAGGTCCGCAAGGTGCCGGCCATCGGCGCGTCCTTCAACCGCGAGCAGATCAGCGTGCTCGGCGCGCGCACGGTGGCGGACGTGCTGGACGTGGTGCCCGGCCTCACGGTGAGCCGCGACGTGCAGGGCTTCCACCGCACGGCGGTGCGCGGCTTGCGCAACGACGCGGAGGTGCTGTTCCTGCTCAACGGCCACCGGCTCAACAACTTCTTCGACGGCAAGGCGCTGATGAACCTGCCGGTGGAGAACCTGGAGCGCATCGAGGTCATCCGTGGCCCGGGCTCCGCGCTGTACGGCGCGGGCGCGTTCCTGGGCGTGGTCAACATCGTCACGGACACCTCGGATGGCGTCCGCACGGCCGTGTCCGCGGGAGGCTTCCCGGAGAAGGACGACCGGCTGGCCGTCACCGTCAACGGGCACGCCTCCGCGGGGCACACGTTCGGGGACCTGCGCCTGTTCGCGGACGTGGACGTGTGGAACCAGTCCGGCGACGCGAACATCATCGAGCACGACGGCCTGGATGACGAGTCCACCTCCCAGGGCCTGCGCTCGGTGGAGGACCCGGCTGGCAGGACGCGCGATGACCGCCTCCTGCTCAACGTCGGCGGCGGCGCGACGTACTCCATGGGCGACGCCGGTCGGCTGGCCGCCTCCGTGCGCTACCTCTCCGAGAACCGCACCGCGCTGCTGGGTCTGTTCGACGTCGTGGCCGAGGACTCCGAGCTGAAGTGGAACGTGCTCATGGCGGACGTCCACTGGGAGAAGAACATCGGCTCGTCGATCCTCCTGCGCGCGCGCGCCGGCTTCGACCAGCAGACCACCGACCGCCTCTTTCAAATCACGCCTCGCAACTTCCGCACCGGTCCGGACTCGAACCAGCTGTTCGACAACGGCCTGCGGGAGCAGACGCAGATTTCCGTGCGCTCGCTCACCGGCGGCGTGGACGCGGACATCGTCCTGTCGCCCAACAACCGCCTGTCCGTGGGCGCGGTGGTGGAGCAGCAGTCGCTGGGCGACTACACCTACGAGACGAACTACACGCTGGACGCGCGCGTGCGCCCGGGCGGCTTCACCACGCCCGAGGGCCTGGCGGACCTCCTGGAGCTGGCGGGCGGCGCGGCGTCCCGCCGGCTGACGGTGGGCGCCTTCGCGCAGGACCAGTGGACCGTCATCGCGCCGCTGACGCTCACCTTCGGCGTGCGCGTGGATGCCACGCAGCTGCCCACCGTGGGGACGAGCGGCGACATCACCGGCACCCGCTTCGTGGCGCGCGTCAACCCACGCGTGGGCCTGGTGTTCTCCGCCACGGACGCGCTGGTGCTCAAGGCCCTGTACGGCCGCGCCTTCCGCGCGCCCACGCTGCAGGAGCTGGTCGAGCGCATCCCCGACACCGACTACAACCAGGGCCGCTTCGAGGGCAACCCGAGCCTGCAGCCCGCCATCGTGGACACCTTCGAGCTGGGCGCGGACCTCATCCAGTCCGCGGGCGAGGCGCGCGTGCGGCTGCGCGCCAACGCGTACCTGGAGCTCTTCTCGTCCCCCATCGTCCCGGTGGACACGTCCGGCAACATCGTCCCGCTGCGCAACCGCGAGCTGGGCGTGCGCGTGTACGGCATCGAGGGCGAGGCCCGCCTGGAGGCCTCCAAGCGCGCCAACGCCTGGTTCAACGCGAGCATCTCCCGCGCGCAGGACATGGAGCTGCCGTCGCAGTCGCGGCTGCTCACCGACACGCCGCAGGCGCGCTTCAACGCGGGCGTGTCCATGCCCATCGGCGCGTGGGTGAACTTCGACGTGGTGGTGCGCACCGGCGCCGAGCGCCGCAACAACAGCCGCTCCGTGCTGGAGCTGGTGCGCCGCTACAAGATTCCCGCCTACAGCCTGGTCACCGCGCAGATTCGCACCGAGCCCATCCTGGACATCTGGGAGGTCTCGCTGGTGGCGCACAACGTCTTCGACCACGACCTTCGCGACGACGTGCCGCGGCCCGACCGCGTCACCGGGAACCTCCCGCGCGAGGGCATGTCCGGCTACCTCACCGTGAGGGCTCACTTCTGATGCCACTGCCCAAGTCCCTCGTCGCCGCGCTCGCGTGCGCCCTGGCCTCGCCCCTGGCCGGGTGCATCTCCTACAACGACTCCTGCCAGCCGCTCGTCGCGGACCCCGACGCCGTCGTCGGCTACCTGGGCCAGGATGTCCTGCTCGACAAGCCCTTCGTCTGGCATGACAACAACGCGCTGGCGCAGGCCGCCGCGGATGCGTTCCGCCACGCGGAGGACGGCTCGGCCCGGCCCGCGGTGCTGGGCGTCATCAACGGCGGCTCGCTGCGCGCGGAGGGCCTGTGCTTCACGCGCCAGGCGCTGCGCAAGGGCCCGCTCACCGACGGCGTTCTCCACGAGGTCATCCTCTTCGAGAACCTGGTGGTGTCCGTGGACCTCACCGAGACGGAGCTGGTGAAGATGATGGAGAACAGCGTGGGCAGCCTCTACCGGGAAGGGGAGCTCATCGCGTCACCGTCCGGCGCCTTCCTGCACCTGTCGGAAGGCACCACGATGCACGTCAACTGCGCGAACCCCCGGGGCCAGCGCGTGGAGGCGCTGACGGTGAACGGGCAGAGCGTGCCCCTGCCGCCGCGTGACGACGCGAGCATCCGCTACCGCGTGGCCATGCCCAGCTTCCTGCTCGGAGGCGGCGACGGCTACGGGGAGGCGTTCGGCAACGCGGGACAGAATCCAGACCGCTTCCCGGTGCAGGCGCGGAAGCTGGGCGGAACGGACGCGAACATCACCTCGGCGTACCTGCGGGAGATGCACCCCTCACCCGAGCTGTCGCTCACCGAGAAGCCGCGAATCACGTTCTCGAACTGCGCAAGACCCGCGCGGCCCGCCGGAGGTTGAGTGCCGGGGGCCGTTCGCGGGGACCTTCAGGACTTCGGCTCGTCCGGGTTCGGAGCGGCCGCCACCAACGTGGCGGTGGCCGCGGGCGTCGCCGCCGGGCTCGCCGCGACGGCGGCGGGACGGGCAGGCGCGCTCAGCACGTCGTTGACCGACGGCATCCTCCGAATCTCGGCACGCGCCACCTTCCACGCCTGCTGGACGATCCACGACAGCGAGCGGTCCTGCCGCGTGGCCTCACGCTGGATCTCCTCCAGCATGTCCTCCGGGAAGTAGAGGCTTTGCTTGCGATGGTCGGTGGTGGCCATGCCTGCGCTACTCCTCGCGCGGGTCCTGGCGCTCGTCGCCAGTCACGTCGTTGACGGCGGGGAACGACTTGATGCGCTCGCGGGCGATCTTCCACGCCTGCTGGACAACCCAGGAAAGAGAGCGGTCCTGTCGGTTCGCTTCTTCCTGAATCTCCTTCAGCATCTCCTCGGGGAAGTACAGCGACTGCTTGCGCTTGTCGGTGCCTGCCATACTTGAGTCTCCGGGGCGGATTCGAGGTGACGACCTGAACACACCGGTGCCGTTATCCGACAGACGCCCAAGAGGGTCAACGGTTTAGGACGACTCATTCCGCGCCCGTCGGCTCCCTGCTCGGACATGTTCAGTGCCGCCTGACGTATCCAGCCGGGCGCGAAAAGGAAACGCCCCGGGCCTCGCGATGGGAGGACCGGGGCGTTTCGGAAAGAGAGACCGCCGGGAGTGGATCTCCCAGCGGTCCCGTGGACCCAGAGGGGGAGGGGGGGGACCCCTAGGTCCAACACCTTGAAAAGTCGACCGTCCCCTCAACAACGCCCGGTGTCGCGCATATTTCCGCTTCCGCGACCGCGCCCATCCGGTGTGACGATCATAAGAACCGACCCCCTGGCCTTCAACCGCGCGCGCCTCTGTAACCCTGTTACCCGACATTCCATTCCGCCCCCGCAGATGTCACCCACTGGACCCGCGACGCAGTTGCTGAAGAGGACACTGATGGACACGTATGCGCGCCTCGGACTGGAGGGCCGGTCCGTGTTGTGCGCCGTGTCCGGAGGCGCGGATTCGGTGGCCCTGCTCGTCGGCACGGCGAGCGTGCGCGAGCGGCTGCGGCTGCGAGTGGAGGTCTGCACGGTGGACCATGGCGTGCGTCCCGAATCCCGAGCGGAGGCCCGGGCCGTGGGCTCGCTCTGCGAGCAGCTGGGCGTGCCCTGTCACGTGCGGACGCTGGCCCTGGCTCAGGGCCCCGGCCTCGAGGCCCGCGCGCGGCAGGCGCGCTACGAGGCCCTGGAGGCGGTGCGGCGCGAGCGGGGCCTGTCCCTGGTGGCGACGGCCCACTCGGCGAGCGACCAGGCGGAGACGCTGCTGATGCGGCTGGCGCGGGGCGCGTCGACGCGGGGCGCGGTGGGCATCCGCGAGGCGCGGGGCACGCTGGTGCGGCCGGTGCTGTCGCTGACGCGGGCGGAGCTGGTGGCCTCCTTGAAGGAGCAGGGCGTCGGCTATGCGACAGATGAGATGAACGACGACCCCGCCTTCCTGCGCGTCCGGGTGCGACACGACGCGCTGCCGGCCCTGTCGCGCGCGGCGGGCTTCCCGGTGGACGCGCGGCTGGCGTCGTACGCGCGGCTGGCGGCCGAGGACGACGCGCTGCTGAGCGACCTGGCGGACGCGGCCTGGGAGCGCGTGCGGCTCGCCGACGGCGCGCTGGACGCGGTGGCGGTGCGCGCGCTGGAGGTGCCCTTGCGGCGCAGGGTGCTCGCCAGGCTGCTGGCCGCGCACGACGTGGTGGCGGACGCGGCGATGGTGGAGCGCGCGCTGCGGGCGGTGGAGCAGGGCGGCTCGGCGACGGTGGGGCGCGCGCTGCGGCTCCGGGCCACGGGCGGGCGGGTGCGCTGCGTGGCGTCGTCGGAGGTGAAGACGCCTTCGGTGCGGGCCATGGTGCTGACGGGGCAGGGGGCCTCCGGCGTCCTGGAGGGCACGGGGTGGTGCTTCCGCGTGGAGTCGCGCGAGCCACCTCCGGGCATGCATGGGCTGGCGCTGGCGCGCGATGTCCTCTGGCCGCTGACCGTGCGGACGCGCAGGCCGGGAGACCGGGTGCGCGCGGGGGAGAAACAACGCCGGCTGCAGGATGTGTTGGTGGATCTTCGGGTGCCCGCGGAGTCGAGGGATTCGCGGCCGGTGGTGCTGGACGCCGAGGGCACCGTGGTGTGGCTCCCAGGGCTGTGGACACCTCCGTCACGGGCGGAGGTTTCCGGACACTACCTGTGGGCCGCACCCGTGGGTCCGAGCAATCACCAGGACCCTTCGTTATAGAGTGGAATGAGTGTTGTCGGGGGTTGGCCGTGCCCCCTAAATAGTTGAGGGCTTTTTGCTGTTGCTGATACGGTCCGACGACTGGGAGCTCGCCTGGTGTCGGGCAAATGATTGAAAAGGCTGGGTTTCTCCCGGCACGGCCCTCACCCGCCGAGTACCGAAAGGGCAGCTGACACGTGCGTTCGACCTACAAGACCATCGGGCTCTGGGTCATCCTGATCGTCCTCTTCGTCGCCTTCTACAACTTCTTCTCCCAGGGCAACGACCAGGTCCAGGAGCCCTCCTTCACCCAGCTTCTGTCGAAGGTGGAGGAGAAGAAGGTCAAGGAAGTGGCGGTCAAGGGCAACACCTACTCCGGCAAGTTCGTGGACACGAGCGAGCGGTTCCGCACGACGGGGCCCGCGCCGGATGCGGCGATGCTCAACCAGCTCCGCAACAACGGAGTGGACGTCAAGTATGAGCGGGAGGAGCAGAACAGCCTCTGGCTGACCATCCTCGGGCAGTGGATGCCCGTCGTCTTCCTGTTCCTCTTCTTCATCTTCTTCATGCGTCAGCTGCAGGGCGGCAGTGGCAAGGCGATGACCTTCGGGAAGTCGAAGGCCAAGCTGCTCAGCGAGAGCCACAACAAGGTCACGTTCGCGGACGTGGCCGGCGTGGACGAGTGCAAGGAAGAGCTCGAGGAGATCGTCGCCTTCCTGAAGGACCCCAAGAAGTTCACCAAGCTCGGCGGCCGCATCCCCAAGGGCGTGCTGATGATGGGGCCTCCGGGCACGGGCAAGACGCTGCTCGCCCGCGCGGTCGCCGGCGAGGCGGGCGTGCCGTTCTTCTCCATCTCCGGCTCGGACTTCGTGGAGATGTTCGTGGGCGTCGGTGCCAGCCGCGTCCGTGACCTGTTCGAGCAGGGCAAGAAGAACGCCCCCTGCATCATCTTCATCGACGAGATCGACGCCGTGGGTCGTCACCGTGGCGCCGGTCTGGGCGGCGGTCACGACGAGCGTGAGCAGACGCTCAACCAGCTGCTCGTGGAGATGGACGGCTTCGAGTCCAACGACGGCGTCATCCTCATCGCCGCGACGAACCGTCCGGACGTGCTGGACCCCGCGCTGCAGCGTCCGGGGCGCTTCGACCGCCGCATCGTGGTGCCGCGGCCGGACCTGAAGGGCCGCCTGGGCGTGCTGAAGGTGCACACCCGCCGCGTGCCGCTGGCGCCGGAGGTCGACCTGGAGGTCATCGCTCGCGGTACGCCGGGCATGACGGGCGCGGACCTGGAGAACCTGGTGAACGAGTCGGCGCTGATGGCCGCGCGGCAGAACAAGGAGCGCGTGGACCTGAGCGACTTCGAGGCCGCCAAGGACAAGGTCTTCATGGGCCCCGAGCGGCGCTCGATGATCATGACCGAGAAGGAGAAGCGCAACACGGCGGTGCACGAGGCGGGGCACGCGCTGCTCGCCAAGCTGCTGCCGGGGTGCGACCCCCTGCACAAGGTCACCATCATCCCGCGTGGACAGGCGCTCGGCGTGACGTGGAGCCTGCCGACCGAGGACAAGGTCAACGGCTACAAGAAGCAGATGCTGGACCAGATCTCCATGGCCATGGGTGGCCGTATCGCCGAGGAGCTGCTCTTCAACGAGATGAGCAGCGGCGCGGCGAACGACATCGAGCGGGCGACGGAGACGGCGCGCGCCATGGTGTGCCGCTGGGGCATGAGCGAGAAGCTGGGGCCCCTGGCGTTTGGCAAGAGCGACGGTGAGGTGTTCCTGGGTCGCGACTTCAACTCGTCCAAGGACTACTCCGAGGACACGGCGCGGCAGATCGACGCCGAGGTGCGCGGCATCGTCGTCGGCTGCTACGAGAAGGGTCGCAACCTCCTCACGGAGAACCTGGAGGCGCTCAAGCGCGTCTCCGACGCCCTGGTGGAGTACGAGACGCTCGACGCCGAGGACGTGAACATCCTCCTGCAGGGTGGCCAGCTCACCCGTGAGCGTCCGCCCCCGCGGGTGAATGCTCCGCCGAAGGCGACGGAGAAGAAGGACAAGCGGAAGATCCTCGACGCGCTCGAGGGCCTGCCGAAGATGGAGCCGAACAAGGCGTAGTTTCCGGCCGCCGCCACGCGGCGCTGAACGAAGGCCCTTCCCACCCCGGGGAGGGCCTTTTCGTTTGTGGGGAGGCGGGCGGCGCCAAGGGGTAGGGTGGACGCCACGTCCCTCGAAGGAGTCCTCGCCCATGCTTCGTGCCCGCCCCATCAGCGTCGACCGTCCGGAGGACCTGACGCTGGCCTTGCGTCGCATGGGGCTGCCCACGCCCGCGCGCGAGTACCTGCTGGAGAAGGTGCCGCATGGGCAGTGGCTGCTCACCGGCGTCTCGAAGGACGTCAGCCAGTTCCTCCGCGGGCTGGGGGAGCGCTCGAGCGCGCCGGGCCGCGAGGAGTTCCCCTCCTGGGTCTCGGGTGACGTGCGCACCCGCCCCGGCGCGGGCCTGTTGTCCGGGCGCCGGGAGCAGCTCGAGCGGCTCCTCGCGCTCGCGCGCGCCGAGGGCGGCGAACTCGTCGCGCTGGCGGGCGCGCTGGAGCGGGCCCTGGGCGCTCACGTGGCGCCGACGCCGCTGGTGCTCGGCGAGCGCACCTTCGAGTGGGGCTCGCGCACGTACCTCATGGGCGTGGTCAACGTGACGCCGGACAGCTTCTCCGATGGGGGGCGCTACCAGCACGTCGACGCGGCCGTGGCGCACGGGCTCGCGCTGGCGGAGGCGGGCGCGGACCTCCTGGACATCGGCGGTGAGTCCACGCGTCCCGGCTCACGGGCCGTCCTGGCCGAGGAGGAGGTGGCCCGGGTGCTGCCGGTCATCGAGGGCCTGCGGGCCCGCACCGCCGTGCCCCTGTCGGTGGACACCACCAAGTCGGCCGTGGCGCGCGAGGTGCTCCAGGCGGGCGCGCACCTCATCAACGACATCACCGGCTTCCGCACGGACCTGGAGCTGCCCCGCGTGGTGGCGGAGTTCGGCGCCGCCTGTTGTCTGATGCACATCCAGGGGACCCCCAGCACCATGCAGCAGGCGCCGTCGTACGAGGACCTGGTGGACGAGGTGCTGACGTACCTGGAGGACTCCTCCGCCGTGGCGGCGGCCGCGGGGGTGCCGCGCGAGCGCATCCTGCTGGACCCGGGCATCGGCTTCGGCAAGACGTTCGACCACAACCTCTACCTGCTGCGACGGCTGGGGGAACTGCGCGTGCTCGGGCTGCCCCTGCTGGTGGGCACCAGCCGCAAGGGTTTCCTCGGCGCCCTGACGGGTGGCAAGCCGGCGGGCGAGCGTCTGGCGGCGACGCTGGGCTCCGTGGCGGCGATGGCGGTGCTGGGCGGCGCGGACGTCGTCCGGGTGCACGACGTGGCGGAGGCTCGCGACGCGCTCCTGGTGGCGGATGCGATTCGCGTGGCGCGCGACGGAGGCGCCCTGCTCGGACGCTGAGCCGGCGTGGACCGCGCGCCACACGGTGGCGGTGGAGCCGCGTGTAGGCGCGGGGAGGGGGCTGGTATCGTTTTCGCACTGACCTTCAACGGTGATACAGCCTGCAAGCCCGGGCCGTTGCCGGGGGAGCATCGGGGCCCTACCTTCGAGCCCCGGCGGTGGGCGGGGTATAAGCCCCGACGTCGAGCGACCGGCGAAGGCCCGGCGTGGGAAAGGTGGAGCGGAAAGCCATGGCGTACAGGATGAACATGCCTCCCAAGGAGGAGCGCGCGTCGCAGAAGCTGTTCGGCACGGACGGGGTTCGCGGAAAGGCGAACGTCTACCCGATGACAGCGGAAGTCGCGATGCAGCTCGGGCGGGCGCTCGCGTACCTCATCCGCAATGGACCGCACCGCCACCGCGTCATCGTGGGCAAGGACACGCGACTGTCGGGCTACATGCTCGAGCAGGCGCTGGCCGCGGGCCTGACGTCCATGGGCGTCGACGTGGAGCTGGTCGGCCCGCTGCCGACGCCGGGCATCTCCAACATCACCACGTCCATGCGCGCGGACGCGGGCGCGGTCATCTCCGCGTCCCACAACCCGTACGAGGACAACGGCATCAAGTTCTTCTGGCGCGACGGCTTCAAGCTGCCGGACGAGACGGAAGGCAAGATTGAAGAGCTGCTGTCCACGGGCGCCATCGACTCCATCCGTCCCACGGCGACGAAGATTGGCCGCGCGTTCCGCATGGAGGATGCGCGGGGCCGCTACATCGTGTTCCTCAAGGCGACCTTCCCGCGCGAGCTGACGCTCGAGGGGATGACCATCGTCGTCGACTGCGCCAACGGCGCGGCCTACAAGACGGCGCCCGCGGTGCTGGAGGAGCTGGGCGCGAAGGTCATCACGCTGGGCGTCTCGCCGGACGGCAAGAACATCAACCACAAGTGCGGCGCGCTGTACCCGGAGAACCTGGCGCGCACGGTGCTCAAGCACGGCGCCCACCTGGGCATCGCGCTGGACGGTGACGCCGACCGGCTCATCGTCGTGGACGAGAAGGGCAAGGTCGTGGATGGCGACGCCATCATGGCCATCTGCACCGGCGAGCTGGTGGCGCGCAAGCAGCTCAAGAAGAAGGTGCTGGTCTCCACGGTGATGAGCAACGTCGGCCTGGAGCGCGCGGTGGCGCGCTGGGGCGTGAAGGTGGCTCGCACGCGCGTGGGGGACAGGTACGTCGTCGAGGAGATGCGCAAGAACGGCTACAACCTGGGCGGCGAGCAGAGCGGCCACCTCATCTTCCTGGACCACACCACGACGGGGGACGGCACGCTGGCGGCGCTCCAGCTGCTCGCGGTGATGTGCCGCGCGGGCAAGCCCCTGAGCGAGCTGGCCTCCATCTTCGAGCCGGTGCCCCAGACGCTGGTCAACGTGGTGGTGAAGCAGAAGAAGGAGCTGGGCGAGCTGCCGGACGTGATGAAGGTCATCAAGTCCGTGGAGCAGAAGCTCGGCAACTCCGGCCGCGTGCTGGTGCGCTTCTCCGGCACCGAGCCCAAGGCGCGCGTGCTGGTGGAGGGCGAGGACGCCGCTCGCAACGAGGCCTACGCGAAGGACATCGCCGACGCCCTGGCGAAGGCGCTCAACCGCTAGTCGTCGTTCACGACGGTTGACTTCCGGACGCTGGCCGCGATTAGAGGGGCCAGCGCGTGCCGGGGCCCCCGACAATCCCGGCACCGCGCGTCAAGCGAGGTGCGGTCGATGGGACAGCGACTGGGTGTCAACGTGGACCATGTGGCGACGCTGCGGCAGGCGCGGCGCACCACGTATCCGGATCCGGTGACGGCGGCCGCGCTGGCGGAGCTGGCCGGCGCGCAGCAGATCACCATCCACCTGCGCGAGGACCGCCGCCACATCCAGGACCGGGATTTGCGCATCCTGCGTGAGACGACGCAGACGCTGCTCAATCTGGAGATGGCGGCCACCCCGGAGATGGTGAAGATCGCCTACGAGCACAAGCCGGACGTGGTGACGCTGGTGCCCGAGCGCCGCGAGGAGCTCACCACCGAGGGTGGGCTCGAGGTCGCCGGCCAGCGCGAGCACGTCGCGAAGATCATCAAGAACCTCAAGGACGGCGAAATCACCGTCTCGCTGTTCATCGACCCGGACCTGGACCAGGTGCGCGCGTCGCACAAGGTGAACGCGGACCGGATTGAGTTGCATACGGGCCGCTACTGCGAGGCGCGCAATGAGAAGGAGCGCGCGCGGGAGCTGGCGCGCATCGTCGACGCGGCGAAGGCGGGCACCAAGCTGGGCCTGGGCGTGGCCGCGGGCCACGGGCTCAACTACGACAACGTGCAGCCCATCGCCCGCATCGCGGAGATCGACGAGCTGAACATCGGCCACGCCATCGTCGCGCGCGCGGTGCTGGTGGGCTTCGACCGGGCGGTCCGGGAGATGCTCGACCTGATGCGCAACCCGGGATAGCGCGCCATGGGAATCCGGGGCCTGGGTCTGGACATCTGCTCCATCTCCCGCATCCAGCGCATCCTGGACGGGCCTCGCGCGGAGCCGTTCCTGAACCGCGTCTACACCGAACACGAGCGCGCCCTGTGTGGCCAGCGTCACGACGCGGCCAGCGCCTACGCCGCGCGCTTCGCGGCCAAGGAGGCGCTGGTGAAGGCCCTGGGCGCGCCGCCGGGCATCCGCTGGAAGGACATGGAGGTGCGTCGCGAGGGCGGCGCGCCGTACTTCGGCCTGTCCGGCGTGGCGCTCGAGGTGATGGAGGCCCGGGGGCTGGAGGCCTTCCTCGCGTTGACCCACGACGCCGACGTGGCCGCCGCCACGGTGGTGCTGCAGTCGAAAGGGGAGTGAAGCCATGCTGCGCGTCCTCACCGCCGCCCAGATGCGTCAGGCCGAAGAGGCCGCCGAGCAGCGCCACGGGATGCCCTCCGCGCTGCTGATGGAGAACGCGGGGCGGGGGCTGGCGGAGGTGGCGCGCAAGCTCGCGGGGCCTGATGGCCGCTTCGTGGTGGTGTGTGGACCGGGCAACAACGGCGGCGACGGGCTGGTCGCGGCGCGCTTCCTCCTCGAGGGCGGCGCGCGCGTGTCGGTGACGCTCGTGGGCGACACCGCGAAGCTGACGCCCGAGGCGAAGCGCAACCTGGAGGCGCTGCGGGGCTTCGGTGGTTCGGCGCTCGCGCTGGAGTCGGTGGAGCCTCCCGCCACGGGCGACGTGGTGGTGGACGCGTTGTTCGGCACGGGGCTGAGCCGGGCGCCGGCGGGCGCGTTCGCGGAGGCCATCTCCGCCCTCCACCGGTGGCGACGCGCGGGCGCGAAGGTGGTGGCCGCGGACGTGCCCTCCGGGCTGCGGAGCGACACGGGCGAGCCCTTTTCTCCGTGCGTGGAGGCGGACGCGACGGTGGCCTTCGGCTTCCTCAAGCCGGGCCAGGTGCTGGAGCCCGGGGCCTCGCTGTGTGGCCGCGTGCACCGCGTGGACATCGGCATGGGGGGCGCGGCGTCGCGCGACATCACCGGCGCAGAGCTGTTCGTGGTGGAGGAGTCCGACGCGCGCCGCACGCTGCCCGCGCGCAAGGCGGACACGCACAAGGGCACCTACGGGCACGTGCTGGTGGTCGCCGGCAGCCGGGGGAAGACGGGCGCCGCGGCGCTGGTCGCGAAGGCGGCGCTGCGCTCCGGCGCGGGGCTGGTCACGGTGGCCACGCGAAGCGACGCGCTGGAGGCCGTGCAGTCGCACTCCGCCGAAATCATGGGCATCCCCCTGGAGGGCTCGGGCCCGCTGGGGCTGGGGGAGCTGGACGCGCTGCTCGCGGCGGCCGAGGGCAAGGACGCGCTCGTGATGGGGCCGGGCATCCCCCGGGGCCCCGAGACGGGCCGGCTCATCGGCGAGCTGCTCTCGCGCGTGGAGCTGCCCGCGGTGCTGGACGCGGACGCGCTCAACGCGGTGGCGGAGGACCTCTCCGTGCTCCGCCGCGCGAAGGGGCCCGTCGTGCTCACGCCCCACCCGGGCGAGATGGCGCGCCTGACGGGCAAGTCGACCAAGGAGGTCCAGTCCCAGCGACTGGACATGGTGGGTCGACTGGCGGCCGGGCTCAACGCGACGGTGGTGCTCAAGGGGGACCGCACGCTCACCGCGCACGCGGATGGCCGGGTGTTCATCAACACCACGGGCAACCCGGGCATGGCCACGGGTGGCTCGGGGGACGTGTTGTCCGGCGTGTGCGGCGCGCTCCTCGCGCAGGCCTTCCCGCTGCCCGACGCCATCTGGACGGCGGTCTACACGCATGGCCTCGCCGGAGACCTGGCGGCGGCGCGACGCGGGCAACTGGGCCTGGTGGCGGGGGACCTCATCGAGCAGGGGCTCTGCGAGGTGTGGCTGCGGTGGGAGCGATGAGCGACACGGTGCTGTCGAGCGAGGTGCGGCGATGAGCGAGTCCAACACGGTGGAGCGGCGCGTGACGCTGGCCTCGCCCGAGGAGACCCATCGGCTCGGAGTCCGGCTGGGCGAGCTGCTCGAGCCGGGGGACTTCGTGGGCCTGATTGGCGATTTGGGCGCGGGCAAGACGCACCTGGTGCGCGGCGTGGCCGAGGGCGCGCGCGTGCCTCGCTCCGAGGTGGCCAGCCCCACCTTCGCGATTGTGTACCCGTACTCCGGCCGCATCCCGCTGTACCACGCGGACCTGTACCGCCTGACGGGCTACGACGACCTCTACGCCACCGGCTTCATGGACCTGGTGGGCGGCGAGGGCGCGGTGCTGGTGGAGTGGTTGGACCGGGTGCCGGAGGCCGCGCCTCGCGAGCACCTGCGCATCACGCTGGCCCACGCGGGCGAGGACTCACGCACCCTGGAGGCCCAGGCCTTCGGGGCCCGGGCCTCGACGCTTCTGAATTCCTGGCTGCCCTGACGTCAGGCGGCGTGCTGGTTGGGGCCGGGCGTGGGCGGCGGGACGACGTCCCCCGCGAGCTCCGGCACCCGCCAGCGGTGGAAGACGAGCCCGGCGTCCACGCCGATGACGTCCTCCTCCTGGACCGGCGCCCAGTGCGGCCCGCCGCACAGCGCCTCGCTGGAGACGATGAGCTGCTCCAGCCGCGTGCCCGCGACGGGCAGGCCGCCCAGCTCGCACCGCGCGCCGCCCACGGACACGAAGAGCGTCCGGTTGCGCCGCGAGGCCACCATCACCTCGCCGTTGGTGACGAGGAAGTTCATCGCGGAGCGCTGCTGCGCCTGCGAGTCATCCGTGATGGCCGCCACCAGCCCCATCGTCTCCGCGAGCGCCCGCGCGACGTCCTCGACAGGGGCCGAGCCGACGATGGGATGCCTGGCCGCCAGGCGGGTGAGGAAGAGGTAGAAGCACCGCTCGCTGTCCGTGGTGCCCCGGATGCCCACGCGCAGCGTCGGACAGATGAGCTCCTCCACCGCGGCGCGGTGCCGGGCGAAGTCCCTCAACGTCCCATTGTGGACGAACGTCCAGCGGCCGTGGTGGAAGGGGTGGGAGTTGCGCAGCTCCACCGCGCCCACCGACGCCAGACGGATGTGCGCCACCACCGTGTGTGAGGACACACGGCTGCTGACACGCTCGAAGTCGGGGTCACTGTGCGCCGGCCCCACACCGTGGGCCACGACAGGCGCCGCTTCGGCACCGTAGGCGGCGATTCCCCATCCATCCTTGTGCTCGCGTGACTGGATGAGGAGCGAGTTCTTCTGCGTCACCAGCGAGGGGTGGACCGCGGAAGGGACTGACGATCTGAATCCAAAAAGTCGGCACATGGCTGCAGTTGGTACTTATAACGGCCGGCCCCGACGGGAAGTTCTCCTGCACTCCCGTGCGACGCACGTGTCACCAGTCGACGTCGCTTCACCCGCAGGAATTCAGCTCCTGCTGGACGACGACACGCCCGGCTTTCACCACCGTGCGCGCGTGCCCTATTCCTAGATGGTAGGGCAGATGGCGGAAAGACGCACAACTGAACAACACCAGGTCGCCTGCATCACCCACGGCCAACCGCCCTTGTCGTTGCAGTCCCAATGACAACGCGGCGCCACGGGTCGCGGCCCAGTACGCCTCCGCGGCACTGAGGCCGTTCTCCAGACACGCGAGCCCCAGCGCCAACGCCGTGTTTTCGCTCATGGCGGAGCCCGGGTTGACGTTGGTGCCCAAAGCGACATTGAGGCCCGCGTCGCGGATGCGACGTCCCGGCGCGTAGGGACGCATGCGCAGGAAGAGGGTGGAGGTGGGTACGAGCACCGCGGTGACGTTGGCGGCGGCGAGCGCGCGCAGGCCGGCGTCGGTGACTTGCTCCAGGTGGTCGGCGGTGGCGGCGCCCAGCTCGGCGGCGAGCTCGGAGGCGCCGAAGGCGGTGAGCTGGTCGGCGTGGAGGCGCGGCTGCATCCCCAGCTCGCGGCCGGCGGTGAGGATGCGGCGGGCCTCGTCGACGGTGAAGGCGCTGTCCTCGACGAAGACGTCGCAGAAGCGCGCCAGGCTCTCTTGGGCGACGGCGGGGAGGATTTCGTCGATGCAGAGGCGGACGTAGTCCTCGCGGCGTTCGCGGTACTCCGCGGGGATGGCGTGCGCGCACAGCAGCGTGGGCACCAGCTCCACGGGCGTCATCGTGTTGAGCCTGCGCACCACGCGCAGCATCTTCAGCTCGGTCTCCACGTCGAGCCCGTAGCCGCTCTTCACCTCCGCCACCGTCACGCCCTGCGCGAGCAGCCGCTGCACGCGGGGCAGCGCCAGCCGCACCAGCTCCTCCTCGCTGGCCGCGCGCGTGGCGCGCACGGTGCTGACGATGCCGCCGCCGGCCTTGGCGATTTCGAGGTACGTGGCGCCCTGGTTGCGCAGGTCGAACTCCGCGGAGCGCTCGCCGGCGAAGACCAGGTGTGTGTGCGGGTCCACGAAGGCGGGGCCCACGAAGCCGCCCTTCGCGTCGAGCACCTCCGTGCCCGTTCCCACGCTGCCCGGCGGCAGCGTGGCCTCCGCGCCCACGTACGCGATGTGACCGGCGCGGATGCCCACGCAGGCGTGGGGACGCGAGGTGAGGGCGGCCTCGGCGGGCTCGCGGTGCGTGCCCTCCAGGGTGAGGACCTCGGACGTGTTTCGGACCAGCAAGTCCAGCGCTTCCATGACGTCAACGACCTCCACGCACACCCACGATGGGAACATTCCAGCTGGTGCTGTCTCCAACCCGCGCGCGACCGAAGCCCCCCGACAGCTCCAGGGTGTCCAGCCATCCCCACGTGAAGCGCGCGGCGACGACACCGCCGTAGTACAGCGAGCCGTTGCTCACGCCATGCGACGACAGCGTGTGCACGGCGACGAAGGGGACCAGGCCCACCGACACCCCGGGCTCCGGTGAGAAGCTCAGGGCACACGTCGCCTCCGCGCCCGCCATGCTGCCCGGCCCGCCCTTGCTCGAGGAGATGCCGAAGTCGGACGCCCCGCGCACCGCGAGCGAGGGCGCGAGTCCCAGCTGCTCGGAGCCGATGTAATAGGACAGGCCCGCGTAGACGCCGTAGCCGGGCACGGGCAGCGGCAGGAACATCTCGCCCTGCAGGCCCGTGTGCAGGTGCAGCCGCTCGGTGAGCGGCCACGTCATCGCGGCGTCGAAGGCGAGGCCCCACTGCTGGGTGGAGAAGCTCGCGTCGTCGCCGCGGAAGCGGTCATCGGTGCCGACGGAGGGCACCGTGCCCGCGATGGGCGCGCTGAGCCGGG
Source organism: Myxococcus sp. AB025B (assembly GCF_006518215.1). Classification (NCBI taxonomy): domain Bacteria; kingdom Pseudomonadati; phylum Myxococcota; class Myxococcia; order Myxococcales; family Myxococcaceae; genus Myxococcus; species Myxococcus sp. AB025B. The sequence continues at coordinate 17,312 of NZ_SRLW01000029.1, read as the reverse complement.
GGCCGGTGCGGATGCCCGCCTGGAGCATCCGCTGCTGGGCCGAGCCGGGCCCCAGGCGCATCACCATGGGGCCGACGGCGGAGGGCGCACACCCCGCGAGCGCTCCGAGAGCAAGGGCGAGCAACAGCGTCAGGCTCGGGCGCGCGGGGGGGGCCATGGCGAGGCACAAGGCTACACGGTGATGCCCGGAATCTTCACGCCCCGCTCCTTGGCCACCTCGATGGCCTCGGGGTAGCCCGCGTCCGCGTGGCGCAGCACGCCCATGCCGGGGTCGCTGGTGAGCACGCGCTCGATGCGGCGCGCGGCCTCGGCGGTCCCGTCCGCGACGATGACCTGACCGGCGTGCAGCGAGTAGCCCATGCCCACGCCGCCGCCGTGGTGGAAGGACACCCACGACGCGCCGTTCACCGCGTTCACCAGCGCGTTGAGGATGGGCCAGTCCGCCACCGCGTCCGTGCCGTCCTTCATCGCCTCCGTCTCGCGGTTGGGCGACGCCACCGAGCCGCAGTCCAGGTGATCTCGTCCGATGACGATGGGCGCCTTCACCTTGCCCGTGCGCACCAGCTCGTTGAACGCGAGGCCCGCCTTGGCGCGCTCGCCGTAGCCCAGCCAGCAGATGCGCGCGGGCAGGCCCTGGAACGCCACGCGCTCCTCCGCCATGTTCAGCCAGCGCTGCAGCGAGGCCTTCTGCGGGAACAGCTCGCGCACCACGCGGTCCGTGACGCGGATGTCCTCGGGGTCTCCGGACAGCGCCACCCACCGGAACGGGCCCATGCCCTCGCAGAACAGCGGGCGGATGTACGCGGGCACGAAGCCGGGGAACTCGAACGCGTTCTCCATGCCGCCCAGCTGCGCCTGGCCGCGCAGGTTGTTGCCGTAGTCGAACACGTGGCAGCCGGCGGCCTGGAAGTCGTTCATCGCCTCCACGTGTTCAATCATCGACTCGCGCGCGCGGCGCACGTAGCCCTCCGGGTCCCGCTTGCGCAGCTCGGCCGCGGCCTCCAGCGACAGGTCCGTGGGGATGTAGCCGTTGAGCGGGTCATGCGCGCTGGTCTGGTCCGTGACGAGGTCCGGCTTGATGCCGCGGCGGTACAGCTCGCGGAACACCGAGGCCGCGTTGCCGATGACGCCGATGGAGCGGCCCACGCGCTTCGCCTGCGCCTCCTTCACCAGCGCGAGCGCCTCGTCGAGGTCCTTGGCGACGACGTCCAGGTAGCGCGTCTCCACGCGGCGCTGGGCGCGCCACGGGTCGATCTCCACGCCCAGGAACACGGCGTTGTTCATGGTGGCCGCGAGCGGCTGCGCGCCGCCCATGCCGCCCAGGCCGCCGGAGAGGATGAGGCGGCCGGAGAGGTCGTCGGTGCCGAAGTGGAAGCGGCCGGCGGCGGCGAACGTCTCGTAGGTGCCCTGGAGGATGCCCTGGGTGCCGATGTAGATCCACGAGCCGGCCGTCATCTGGCCGTACATCATCAGGCCCTTCTTCTCCAGCTCGTGGAAGTGCTCCCAGTTGGCCCAGCGGCCCACGAGGTTGGAGTTGGCGATGAGCACGCGCGGCGCGTCGGGGTGCGTGCGGAAGACGCCCACGGGCTTGCCGGACTGGACGAGCAGCGTCTCGTCGTCGGCGAGGCCCTGGAGGCTGGAGACGATGCGGTCGAAGGAGGGCCAGTCGCGAGCGGCCTTGCCGGTGCCGCCGTAGACGACGAGGTCCGCGGGATTCTCGGCGACCTCCGGGTCGAGGTTGTTCATCAACATCCGGAGCGCGGCCTCCTGGACCCAACCCTTGCACGAGAGGGTGGAACCACGGGGGGCGCGGATGACGCGGGACATGAACGGGCTCCTGAGGAATGGCTGACGGAAAGGCCCGGCACACTACCCGAACCCGTGGAGCGCGGGGGGAGCACCGTGAGGGCCTTCGTGCGCAGTGTCCGCTGGAGGCGTCGGGCGCCCCGTCCCCGAGGTGGGGACGGGCACGCTCCGTCCATGACGCGAGGGGCCGAAGCCCGCTTCAGGAGTGCAGCGAGCCGTCGTCGTCCGGCACCCGGAGCGGCGCCTGGGAAGAGGGTGGGCGCGCCACGCCGTCGCTCCGGTGGAGGCGCAGGTGGTTGAGGACCTCCTTCACGCCGAGCACTGACTCGGTGACGTCCTCGATGGCGCGCTTCTCGTCGCGGCTGTGCACGCTCCCGGCGAGCGTCACCACGCCGTCCGCCACCTGCACCTCCACGTCCGAGGCGTCCATCCACTCCTGCATCAGCCGGTCGCAGATGTCCGCGCGGATGCGGTCATCGCCTCGCTGGTAGCCGCGGGGCCCGCGTCCCTGGGGCGCGCGGGGGCGGACGGGGCCTCCGGCGTAGCCTCCATGGCCCAGGTCGTGGTCGTCCGCGCGCGTCGTGCTGGTGGAGAACCCCACCCGGGGCGGCGCCATGTTCTCCACGCCCGGTCCGTGGCCCGAGGGCTGCGTGCCGCCCAGTCGCACATCCGCCTCCGCGGGCCGCTCGCGAGGGCGCAGCTCCCGCAGTTCGTCCATCCACGCCTCGGGTTCATCCCAGGTGTCCGCGCCGCGTCGACCATGGCGTGAGTGGCCCGGGCCCACGTCCCCGCCGCGGAGCGAGTCCGACGGCGCGTCCCTCCCGCGGCCCCGATGCGCGCCGCCCCTGTCGTCGGGCGGGCCGTGGCGCGAGTGGCTCGAGCTCACGTCCCCGCGACGGAGCGAGTCCGAGGGCGCGTCTCTCCAGGAGGCCCGGTGCGCGCCGCCCCTGTCGTCGGGCGGGCCGTGGCGTCGTGGCGCATCCTCGTCGAGCGCGCGGAAGGTGCCGCTCGGGCTGTAGCCCGGTCGTCGGGCAATCCGCTCCGGGTCGAAGTGCCGGGCGCGGCGGTCCATCTCGCGGTCGCGGTCGAAGTCCCGGCCATACTCGTGGGCCCGGTCCAGCGCCCTGGCCGCGTCACCGAAGTCCCGGTCGATTTCGTAGTCGAGAGGGTCCCGGTCGCCTCGCAGCGTGCGGTATTCGCGGTCGCGGTCGAGGTCCCGGGAGGGGTGCTCGAAGTCGCGCCGGGCGTCCCAGTCCGAGCGGTGGGAGTCCCGCCCGGGGCGTGCGTGGTGCTCAGGGTGCTCGTGACGGGGAGGGCCCCGATGGTGGCCCGGGTCCCCGGCGCGCCAGGCAGGCGGGCCCTCGTGCTCCCTTCGCGGGTGGCGTCTGCCTTCGTTCTCCCCGCGGCCGTGTCGCTCCTTGTTCCGTCGGTCGGGGTCATCATGGCGTCTTCCACTCATGTCATCCGCCTCCTGGGGTTCCGGCTCGCGCGTGGGGTCCTGTCCTCCAGAGGGTTTTGACCGCGAGCGTTCCCGGCAACGCCGCCTCGCCTCGTCGGTCGTCCGGGCGTGGGCCGGGCGGGGAGCGGGGGCCCGACGGGCTTCGAGCAGGCGTTACCGCGAGGCCCGGGAGCGGTAGAGTCGCGCGCGCCACGAGCGGACGGTCGTCCGGAGGGCACCAGGAGAGGGCGGGCATGACCGAGACACAGCGGGACGACGAGGACACCCGGAGCGAGCAGGGCGCGGCGCTGGCCCGGCCCCTGCCACCCGTCCAACCGCCCGACGAGCCGAGGCCTCCCCTGGTCAGTCTCCCTCCCACCGTGGCGGGTGGCGTGCCCGCCATCGTCTCCTCGATGAAGCACGCGTGGGGCGAGATGGGCCCGGTGCGCGGCTCGTTCCTCCTGCACAAGGTGAATCAGAAGGACGGCTTCGACTGTCCGGGCTGCGCGTGGCCGGACCCGGGGCATCGCTCGGTGGCGGAGTTCTGCGAGAACGGCGCGAAGGCGGTGGCGGAGGAGGGCACGAAGGAGCGCGTGACGCCCGACTTCTTCCGGCAGTGGAGCGTCGCGGCGCTGTGCGCGCAGTCCGACCACTGGCTGGGCAAGCAGGGGCGCCTGACGCACCCGATGGTGCTGCGCGAGGGCGCCACGCACTACACGCCCATCTCCTGGGACGAGGCCTTCGCGCTCGTGGCCGAGGAGCTCAACGCGCTGGAGTCGCCCGACGCGGCGTGCTTCTACACCTCCGGACGCACGAGCAACGAAGCCGCGTTCCTGTACCAGTTGTTCGTGCGGCAGTTCGGGACGAACAACCTGCCGGACTGCTCGAACATGTGTCACGAGTCCAGCGGCACGGGGCTCGGCGAGACGATTGGCATCGGCAAGGGCACCGTCACGCTGGAGGACTTCGAGCAGGCGCAGGCCGTCTTCGTCATCGGCCAGAACCCGGGCACCAACCACCCGCGCATGCTCTCCACGCTCCAGGCCGCGGCGCGCCGGGGCTGCGAAATCGTCAGCATCAACCCGCTGCCCGAGGCGGGGCTCAATCGCTTCCGGCATCCGCAGGAGGTGTTCCAGTTGTTGGGCCCGGGAACGGCGCTCAACAGCCAGTTCCTCCAGGTGCGCATCAACGGGGACGTGGCGCTGCTGCAGGGGTTGGGCAAGGCGCTGCTGGAGATGGAGGCCGAGCGGCCCGGCACGGTGGTGGCGCGCGGGTTCATCGAGGACAAGACGCTCGGGTTCGACGCGTACGCGCGCAACGTGAGCGCGGTGAGCTGGGACGACGTGGTGGCGCGCAGCGGGGTGCCGCGACCGCAGCTTCAAGCGGCCGCGGAGCTGCTGGCCCGCTCCGAGCGCATCATCTTCTGCTGGGCCATGGGGCTGACACAGCACCGCAACGCGGTGGCCAACATCCAGGAGATCGTCAACCTGGCGCTCCTGCGCGGCAGCATCGGCAAGCCGGGCGCGGGCCTGTGTCCGGTGCGCGGGCACAGCAACGTGCAGGGCGACCGCACCATGGGCATCTGGGAGCGGCCGAAGCCCGAGTTCCTGGACGCGCTCGCGCGGGAGCTCGACTTCGAGCCTCCCCGGCACCATGGCAAGGACGTGGTGGACACGCTGCACGGCATGCACGAGGGACAGGTGCGGGTGTTCTTCGCGCTCGGGGGCAACTTCCTGTCGGCCACGCCGGACACGGAGTTCACCGCGCGGGCCCTGCGGCGCACACGGCTCACGGTGCATGTGTCCACCAAGCTCAACCGCGCGCACCTGGTCCACGGACGGCGCGCCCTCATCCTCCCGTGCCTGGGAAGGACGGAGCGGGATGTGCAGGCGGGGGGGCCTCAGTTCGTGACGGTGGAGAACTCGATGGGCGTGGTGCACGCCACGCGCGGCGCGGTGGCCCCGGCGTCCGAGCACCTGCTCAGCGAGCCGGTGATCGTCGCGCGGCTGGCCACGGCGGTGTTGGGCGCGCGCTCGAAGGTGCCGTGGATGTCATGGGTGGAGGACTACGCTCGGGTGCGAGACGTGATTGCCCGGGTCATCCCGGGGTTCGCCGACTTCAATCGGCGCGTCCAGGAGCCGGGCGGGTTCTATCTGCCGAACGGGCCTCGGGAAGGGCGCTTCACCACGGCGAGTGGGAAGGCGCACTTCACGGTGCACACCATGCCGGGCGAGGAGTTGGAGCCCGGGCAGTTGATGATGATGACGCTGCGCACGCATGACCAGTTCAACACCACGGTGTATGGCTTGGATGACCGCTACCGTGGCATCAAGGGTGGGCGGCGCGTGGTGTTGATGCATCCCAAGGACATCCAGGAGCGCGGGCTCACCGAGGGCCAGGTGGTGGACCTGACGAGCCACTTCCGAGGCGAGACGCGGGTGGCGAGGCGATTCGTGGTGGTGCCGTACAACATCCCCCGGCGGTGCGCGGCGACGTACTTCCCGGAGACGAACGTGCTGGTGCCGGTGGACAGCTTCGCGGAGAAGAGCCGCACGCCGGCCTCGAAGTCCGTGGTCATCACCGTGGCGCCGTCGGTCGAGGCGCCTTCCCTCGTCGAGGGTTCGACTTCATGGGGTCCGTGAGCGCGCATGCACCCGCCCGGTGAAGCCGCATGGCCGGAGTCGCTCCGGCCGCTCTACGAGGAAGTCGCGAGCACTCCCGCCACGGAGGCGGTGGAGGCGTCCGCGCGCTGGAGCACGTCCTTCGCCGATTGGGTGCGCGGGGCGTCGCTGGAGGAGCGGACGCTGGCGCAGCTCGCCGCCTGGGAGCGGCTGGCCCGGGGAGAGCGCGGGCTCGGCGAGCTGTTGTTCCTGGTGGGCTCGTGCAGTGAGCTTCTGTGGCCCTATGCGGCGCCGCCGGCGGGCTTGCTGGAGCGGTTGTTGTCGCGGCAGGGCGCGATGCTGGAGCTCCTGCGGGGCACGGGTGAGCCGGAGGTCGCGGCGCGGGTGCTTCGTGAGAGCGAGGCCGCGCTGTCGACGGTGCTGACGCGGTACCTGAAGCGTCATCCGGACTCGTTGCTGTCGCTCGTGGGGAACGTGCCGTGTACGTATGACGGGCGGGCCCTGCGCTTCCTCGACTCGGTGGAGGTGGACCTCAAGCGGGTGATGGCTTCGGGGAACAAGGCCATCGGAATGCTGGAGCAGCTGCGCCTGCTGCTGCCGGCGACGGCGGAGGCCGGGCGCGACAAGCTGGCGGACTACATCCGCGCGCGGGCCTCGCGGATTCCGTGGCAGGAGGCCTCGGAGGTGCTGGCCGAGCGGCTGTTCGCGCTGGCGACGTCTCCGGATGGACGCGGGGCGATGCGCGGGTTCCTGGCGTGCTACCCGAACGGGCGCAAGGAGCCGGAGTGGTGTGCCCGCGCGGGGGTGTTGCTGGCGCGCACGTTGGAGGTGGGTGGGTCGCCCGCGGTGGTGGAGAACCTGTGCGAGCTGCTGGCGCGCTTCGATGCGCCGCCGGTGGATGGGCTGCGCGGGGCGTTGGGCGCGTTGGTGGGCAGTGACTTCGACACGCTGACGGACCTGGGGCCCGTGCGCTTCGTGCTGGACCACTGTCAGGCGAACCTGCGCAAGGGTGAGCCGGGGCTGGTGCTGACGCAGGTGTGGCTGGAGGAGCGGCTGTTCCGCGCGTCGGTGCGCAAGGGCTTGTCGGACGCGTTCGAGCGGCGCAAGCGGATGCGGGCGAAGCTGGAGCCGATGGCGACGGGCTTCGCGCACCTTTGCTGGCTCGCGGAGGAGTGCGCGGATTTGTGGCCGAAGCTGGGGTCGGAGAATCGACCCGGGTTGGATGAGCTGGCGGCGTGGCGGGACGAGGTGGCGGAGCGGATTGCTCGCAAGCCCATGCCTCGGAAGGCGGCCATCGAGTTCTTTCTGTGGTGTGCGCCGGACGCGGCGTCGTCCGAGGCGGAGCTCGTGGTGCTGTCGCTGGCGCGGACGGAGACGGACCGACGACAGGTCCGGCGGCTCAAGGACCATCCGTCGTCTCGGGTGCGGCTGCGCGTCCGGACGCTGCAGCGCTGGTTCCAGGGGGCCACGGGGAAGGATGGCGCGAAGGCTCCGCCGCCCACGGGCGCGGTGGCTCCGGCGTCCCTCACGGATGCGTTGAGGCATCTGCATGTGACGCGTGCGGTGCCGTTGAGTGGGCGGACGTGGCTCAGGGACCGTGACCTGGAGGAACTGCTGTTCGGCGCGGTGACTCGCGTGGAAGCGGACTTCTCGGCGCGCTATCCGGAGCGGTTCCGTGAGGACACGGTGGAGCTGGTGGACTCGCTGCTCGAGGCGCTGAGTGGCGAGCTGGGCCGCGTGAAGGCGGACCTGTTCTCGTTGCTGGCCCAGGGCCAGCCGCCGCCGCTCGATTTCGAGCTGACGGTGCGACGTGTCGCGGAGCGGGTGGTCGAGGCGCCGAAGCCCTCGAGGCGAGGACGGGGGAGGGCGCCAGCCGCGCCCGTGGCCACCGAGGTGGGCCCGGTGGGTGTGTTGGACATGTCGACCTCCTGGGCTCCCGTGGTCGAGTCCGTGATGGCCGAGGATGAGAGCGCGCGGAGTGGGGACGAATCGCTGTCGATGGAGGACGAGGTCTCGCGCCTGTTGGAGGCGGAGGCGCTGTCGCGGGTCGAGGCTTCCGACGAAACGTCTCTCGCGGACGTGAACGAGGGGCCTTCTGACGGACTGGCCGTCGGGGAGTCTGTGCCTGCCGCCGATGCACGGGGCCCGCGGGAGGTGGAGGCCGTCGTCGAGAGCGCCTCCTCCATGGTCATCGCCACGCCGGCCGCTGACGGCGTGGTTGACGGCGGCTCACAGGTCGACGCCCCTGCAGCTGAGCCCTCGGCCGCCGCCGAAACGGCCCATGCGGAGGTTGACGGCGGCTCACAGGTCGACGCCTCCGCAGCTGAGCCCTCGGCCGCCGCCGAAACGGCCCAGGCGGAGCCGCTGCCTCCGCTGGTCGCGCCCACGGAGACCTCCGCCTCCGAAGTACGTCTCCCCGACGAAGACCCCTCCGCACGCTCGCGGCGCGGCCGAGGCAAGCGAGGCTCGTCGGACCGGGTCCCGGACTCACGCACCTCGGGCACCGAGGTGGCGTTCATGATGAACGCCGAGGTCGACGGCTTCGTCGACACGGAGCGCGCGGTGCTCGTCCAGGTCGTGAAGCTGGAGCAGCGTGGAGAAGGCCAGTGGCTGCCCCACTTCCGGCTCGGCCGTGAAATGGTCGATGGCCTGCTGTCACGCACCGACTCGGCCTACTGCCTCTTCCTCGTCCCGCCCATTCCTCGCGCCGAGTGCTGGATGCTCCCAGCCCGACTGGTGCGTGACCTGATGGACGCCCAGCGCTCCCTCACCACCGTGTCCCGGGACTCCGTGGCCCGCGCCGCGCGCTCCCTCTCCCAGTGGTGGATGGGCGACTTCGTGAACCTCTGGACCGGAGACGAGCGGACCGCGTTCCTCGAACACGTCTCCCCCGAATCCCCGAACGCACCGGACTTCGTCGTCCGGTGCTCCTTCCACTCGGGGGCCCGCACGCCGAGGCCTTGAGCGTCAGACCGCCAGCTCCAGCTCCACCTTCTCCAGGTAGCCCGGCACGTACGCCTTCCAGCCCTTCGACTGCACCCGCCGCCGGAGGGCCTCCAGCGCGTCCGGCTCGCCGTGCACCAGCAGCGTCTGGCGCGGCGGCGAGTCGAACCCCTCCATCCAGCGCATCGTCTCCGTCCAGTCCGCGTGCGCGGAGAACCCGCTCACCGTCCGGATCTCCGCGCCCACCGGCACCACCTGCCCGTGGATGCGGCACTCCTTCTCCCCATCCAGCAGCTTGCGCCCACGCGAGCCCACGGACTGGTAGCCCACGAACAACACCGTGTTGCGCGGGTCCGGCAACCGGTGCTTCAGGTGGTGCAGCACGCGGCCTCCCGTCGCCATGCCGGACGCGGAGATGATGATGGCCGGCCCCTCGTGCAGGTTCAGCCGCTTGCTCTCCCGCGCCGACGTGACGAACCGTGTCCGCTGCGTCGCCAGCGGTGAGGCCCCACGCTCCACCAGCGACTTCATCACCAGGTCGTGCTCCTCCGGGTGCGCCAGGTACACGGGCGTCGCGTCACAGGCCATCGGCGAGTCCACGAACACATCCACCACGGGGAGCTGCTTCGCCTCCTCCAGGTTGCGCAGGTGGAAGAGCAGCTCCTGCGTGCGCCCCACCGCGAACGCGGGAATCACCACCACGCCCCCACGGTCGAACGCGCCCTTCACCGCGTCTCGCAGCGCCTCCATCGGCTTCTGCTCGCGGTGTTGCCGGTCCCCATACGTGCTCTCGACCACCAGCGTCGTCGCCGAGTCCACGCTCTGCGGATCCCTCAAGATGGGCGCCTGATAGCGACCCAGATCCCCACTGAAGACCACGCGCTGGCGCGTGCTCTTCAAGTCGAAGACACAGACGGCCGAGCCGAGGATGTGTCCCGCCCGATAGAAGGTCAGGGTGATGCCCGGGAGGATCTCCTTCGGCCGCTCGTAGCCGAAGGTCTCGATCATCCTCACCGCGCGCTCGGCGTCCGGGACCGTGTAGAGGGGCAGGGCGGGGTGGTGCTTGGAGTAGCCCTCCTTGTTCGCGTAGCGCGCCTCCTCCTCGTGGAGGTACGCCGAGTCCGGCAGCAGCAGGGCCGTCAAATCCCGGGTGCCGGGCGTGGTGTAGATGGGGCCGTCATAGCCCTCGCGAATCACGCGCGGCAGCCCACCTGTGTGGTCGATATGCGCGTGCGTGAGCACGATGGCGTCCAGCTCACGCGCGGGGAGCGGGAGCGGTTGCCAGTTGCGCTGTCGCAGCTCCTTCTGTCCCTGGAAGAGCCCACAGTCCACGAGCACCTGCTGCCCGTCATGCTCGAGGAGGAACTTGGAACCCGTCACGGTTCCGGCGGCGCCGAGGAAATGGAGGGAGGCCATGGCCCCCAGTCTACCGTGCTAGCGTGGGATGCTCATGAGTACCTCCGAGCGTCCCCCCGGGGCAGACCGCGTACCCTCCAAGGGCGAGGACGCCCAGCAGACCCGACCCACGGGTACCGGACGCCCCGGCTTCACGGGCGCGGTCCGCCGCTTCCGGGTCACGCTCCTGGAAGGCCCCCAGCCCGGCGTCTACAAGGACTCCAACGCGGACACCTTCTCCATCGGCTCGCACGGGCTCAACGACTTCGTCATCGACGAGCCCACCGTCTCGCGCTTCCACTGCGAGGTGCGCATCGAGCGCGATGGCGCCCGGGTGCGGGACCTCGACAGCTTGAACGGGACGGTGCTCGACGGCGTCCACGTGCGCGAGGCCTACCTGCGCGGAGGCAGCGTGCTGCGCCTGGGCCGCGTCAGCCTTCGCTTCGACTTCAGCGCGGAGAGCAACCGGCTGCTGATCTCCGAGCGCACCGCCTTCGGCGAGCTGGTGGGCACCTCCGTCGTCGCGCGCGCCAGCTTCGCGCTCATGGAGCGCGCCGCGGCCAGTGACGCCACCGTGCTCCTGGAGGGTGAGACGGGCACCGGCAAGAGCCGCGCCGCGCTGGCCATCCACCGCGCGGGCTCGCGTGCCGCCGGTCCCTTCCTCACGGTCGACTGCGGCGCCATCCCCGGCAACCTGCTGGAGAGCGAGCTGTTCGGGCACGAAAAGGGCGCCTTCACCGGCGCGCTCCAGCGGCGCATCGGCGCCTTCGAAGAGGCCGACGGCGGCACCATCTTCCTCGACGAGGTGGGCGAGCTGCCCGCGGAGCTGCAACCCAAGCTCCTGCGCGTGCTGGAGCAGCGCGAGATTCGCCGGTTGGGCGCGAACACGTATCAGCCCGTCAACGTGCGGGTCATCGCGGCGACCCACCGGGACCTGCGCGCGGAGGTGAACGCGAGCCGCTTCCGGCCGGACCTCTTCTTCCGCCTCGCGGTGGTGCGCATCCTCATCCCCTCGCTGCGCGAGCGCCCCGAGGACATCCCCGCCATCGCCGAGCGCATCCTCGCGGGCTTCGGCGCCGCGCCCGAGCAGGTCTCCGCGCTCAACACGCCCGAGTTCATCAACCAGCTCCAGCACGCCGCGTGGCCCGGCAACGTGCGCGAGCTGCGCAACCACCTGGAGCGCTGCCTCGTGTTCCAGGACGCGCTGCCGCCCGAGACCGAGACCGTGGGCGCCCAGGGGGTCATGGGCAGCCTGGTGGACCCGAAGCAGCCCTACGCGGATGCACGTCGCAGGGCGCTCGAGATCTTCGAGCGCGAGTACCTGGACGCGCTGATGCAGCTTCACCACGGCAAGGTGTCCCAGGCCGCCACCGCGGCGGAGATGGACCGCGTGTACCTCTACCGGCTGCTGCGCAAGCGCGGACTGCGGACGTAGCTAGCGCGCCGCGTGCTCGGTCACCTGGCCGGGCACGCCACCCGTGGTCCAACCCTCGAGCCGGGCCAGAGGGCTCCCCGCGAGCCGCCGCGTGCCTCGCGCATCCGTCGAGAGCGCTCCGGGCTCGGCGTGCAGATAGACGCGCGTCTCGACCTCCGTCCCCGCGAGCTCCAGGACGCACGCGAGGAGCCGCTCGGCGAGCTGCCGACAGCCCCGTTGCTCCAGCGCCCGCGCCGGCGCCTCGTCGGACAGCGCGCGCCACGCGAGCAGGGCATTGCCTCCCTCCAGCGCCAGGGTCCACCCCTCGGACTCCAGCAGCTCACGGCCTGCGTCGAGCGCGGCGTCCCTCGCGTCGAGCGCTTCGTCCGTCGGGTCCACGTCCGAGGTCGTGAAGCGCAGGTCCAGGTACAGCGCCGAGGCCCACGTGCTGGAGTCGGCGGATGCGATGAGCGCCGAGCGCAGCGCCGCGAGGAAGCGCGTCACGTCCGGCCAACGCTCCTCGGGCCTCTTGGCCAGACAGCGTGAGACCACCGCCTCCAACGCCGCGGGCACCCGGACGTGTTCGCTCAAGCGGGGCGGAGGCGCGTGCAGGTGTTGCTCCTCGACCTCCACCGCGCTCTCTCCGTCGAACGGGGGGCGTCCCACGAGCAACTGGTAGAGCAGCACGCCCAGCGCGTACAGGTCCGTGCGCGCGTCCACGGGTTGGCCGAGGATCTGCTCCGGCGCCATCGCCACCGGAGTTCCGAGCACCGCGCCCGCGGTGGTCAGCGCCGTGCCTCCGGACAGGGGCGCCACCTTGGCGATGCCGAAGTCCACCAGCTTCACGCTGAAGCCCTCGGGGCGCGGCAGGAACATCACGTTCTGGGCCTTCAGGTCGCGGTGCAGGATGCCCTGCCCGTGTGCCGCCGCGAGCGCGCTCCCCAGCTCCTCCATCACCGTGTGGGCCTCGGCGAGCGAGAAGGGGCCTCGCTGGGAGAGCCACCGGTCCAGGCTCTCTCCCTCCAGCCACTCCATGGCGAGCCAGGGCCTTCCGTCGCGCAGCTCCCCGTACTCCAGCACGCGGACGATGTGGGGATGGTCGAGCGCCAGGAGGGTGTCCGCCTCCTGCTTGAAGCGCAGGAGGACCTCGCTGACGTGGTTGAGGTGGGCCCGCACGACCTTCACAGCGGCGGGCGTCCGGGTGTCCAGGTGGATGGCGCGATAGAGCGACGCGGTGAGGCCGGAGTGGACCCGCCGCTCCACCATCCACGCGCCGACGAGGGCTCCGGGCTCCAGCTCGTCGCCGTACAGGGCGACCTGGGCGTTGCCCTCGCGCTTGTCCCACTCACTCATTGCGGCCCTCCATCCCCTGCGCTCGCGTCCTTCCAGGACGTCCCCTCGGGTGCCTATGGACCTGTCTTGGCACGCGTGCTCGCGGGAGCACCATCCGGCCACTGGCCCTTCACGGCCGACTCGAGCCCTCGCACACGCGAGGTCCAGAGTGGAGCCTCGTGCGCGGTCTGCTCGACCTCGGCCACCCGGGCACCCAGCGCTTCGTCGTCGCCCGCCGCACGGGCCGCTCTCGCCGCCCAGACGAGGACCTCCATCCGTTCATCGGGCGGCATCCGTGTTCGCGAGGCCTCCACCTGGGCCTCCCAATGCTCGCGGGAGTAGGGCACCCAGGCCGAGGCCTCGGCGACCACGCGGCGCACCACCTCGCCCATGAGCTGGTCCGCCGACGTGAGGCGCACGCGTGAGGCCTGTTCATCGAGCCACGCGAGCTGCTTCGTGGCCTCGGACAGGTCGCCCAGCTCACAGCACAGGCGGGCCACGAGCAACGCGTCCTGCGCCATGGAGTGGGGGAAGCAGCGCTGGCTGAGCACTCCCGCGCGTCTGGCCAGCGGCAGGGCTTCTTCCGCGAGGCCCTGGTAGCCCAGGAGCACGGCGAGGTTGAACGCCGAGGTGCGCTCTATCTGCACGTTGCCGAGCTCGCGTCCCAGGCTCACCGCGCGCTCCAGGTCCGTGCGCGCCCCCGCCACGTCGCGACGCTGGACGTGGAGCACCAGGCGGTTGTTGAGCGCGACCCCCAGGTGCAGCGTGTCTCCGGTGGACTCGCACAGTGCGATGGCCTCGGCGAAGCGGCGCTCGGCGTCGTCGAGCTGCCCCGTCCAACCCAGCATCGCGCCGAGCATGGCCAGGGCGATGGCCTCCGTCTCCTCGTCGCCCGTCGAGCGCGCCAGCGTCACGGCTTCTTGGAGGGGCGCGATGGCCCCCGTGATGTCCTCCCGACGCACGAAGGCGCGCGCCTTGGCCAGGGCGTGGCGCGCGGCCAGCTCGGAGGGGACGGGCTCTCCGAGCAACTGGAGCGCCTGTTCCTGCAGGGCGGTGGACTCGTCCGTGTCGTCCCGCCAGTCGAGCGCGGTGGCTTCCTCCAGGAGCAGGTCCGCTTCGCGCAGCACGGCGCCTCGCGAGACGGCGATTCGCCGCGCCTCACGCAGGTCCTCGAGGGCGTCGTCGATGCGCTGGAGCCGGTAGCGGACGCGGCCACGGCCGGACAGCAGCTCCAGTCGACGCACGTCATGCTCGCGAGGCGCGCACTCCAGGGCGGCGGAGAAGTGGCGCTCGGCCTCGAGCAACCGGTGTCCACGGCGGCTCGACTCCGCCAGGGCGTGGTGGAGCTCGAGCGCCAGGATGGTCTCGCCCGCGCCCTCGGCCCAGCGGGCGCGCCGGGGCAAGGGGGCGTCGGGCAGGGCCTCCAGGGCGGCGGAGCAGATGCGGCGACGGAGCGCTCCAGGCAGCCTCGCGGCGAAGGCCTCGCGCAACAGGGTGTGCTCGAAGCGCCAGCGGCGGGGGCCTCGGGGCTCGAGCATCCCGAGCCGCGCCAGTCGCTCCAGTCCGACGCCCGGGTCCAGGGAGAGGTCCAGCGCTTCGCTCCCGTCGAGCCGGGTGAGCGTGGCGGACAGCTCCTCCCAGCGCACGTCTTCGCCGAGCACGGCCGCCACCTGGAGCAGCGCGCGCAGCCCGGAGGGCAGGGCGAGCAGGCCGCGCTCCGCCACGCGCTCGTCCGGGCTCTCCACGGCCAGCGCATCCAGGGCCTCCGCCGCGAGATAGCCTCCTCCTCCGGCGCGAGTCCGGATGGCGCCGGCGGCCCTCAGCGCGCGGACCGTCTCCACCAGGCGCAGCGGCGAGCCACCACAGCGCGCCACCAGCTCACGGAGCATGCTCTCCGCGGGGACATCCACGGGACTCAGGAGCTGCCGCAGCACGTGGCTCGCGGCCTCGTCATCGAGGGGCGCAAGCGTGCGCCGGGCGCTGTCCGCCGCGCGCTCACCGAGGTATGGGCGCAGCTCCAGGAGTCGAGGGCGTCCGGTGAGGACGATGCAAAGCGGCGAGGTGAGGCCGGAGAGCGTGGCCAGCTCCAGCGCGTCGAGCGCGGTGGGGTCCATCGTCTCCGCATCGTCCACGAGCAGCACCAGGGGGCGCTCCTCGGCACGGCGGCGCAGGTGCGACGCGAGCGCTCGTGCGAGGTGCTGTCTGCGCGCCGCGGGATGCGCGGTCGCCAGATCCAGCGTCGTGTTCGTGCTCTCGATGAGCCTGCGCACCCCTTCATCAGAAGAGGTGGTTGGCGGCAGGCCGAGGAGGGTGGAGATGAGGTGACCCAAGCCACTCTCGGTGGCGCTGCCTTCGTCCCGCTGCGCTCCCACCAGCAGGGTGGACAGAGCGCCTGCTGTCAGCAGCTCACCGTGGAGCTCGGTCAACAGCCGCGTCTTGCCGAGCCCTTCGTCGCCTAGCAGGGTCAGCAGCATGGGCGAGCGCTGCTCGCGCACCTTCGTGATGCCCGCGCGCAGCCAGTCCAGCTCCGCGCCGCGGCCCTGCACGGTGGCGATGGGGAGGGGGGCGAGGTCCGATGACGTGGGTGTGCTGACAGGGTCGAGCGCGCCGAGTCCTTCACGCGCTTCGGCGGTCAGCAGGAGTGTGTCGGATGGGGTCGCGGGCTCGGGCCACCACCTGCCCACCTGTTCGAGCGCGACGCCACCGAGAACCCATCGGCCACCTCGCTCGCGCACGCGGAGCCGTGCCTGGTGCACGACGCGCATCGAACCGGGAGGAAGCTGGCTCGCAAGGGCTTCCGCGGCCTTGAGCGCGGCACTCAGCCCCGTCTCGACCTGGGCCGCACGGGGAAACGCGAAGAGGGCGAGCCCCGGCTCCATGCGCGCCAGCTCCGCGCCGGTGCTGGTGAGGAGTCCCCGCAGCGTGGGGACATCGAGCGGCGTCTTGACGCCCAGCAGGGCGACGTCCCTGGCTCGTTGTGCGGAGGTCTCCGAATGGCCCGGGGGGCTCTCACCCGTCGTGGCGACTGTGCGCGGTTCGGGAGACTCCAGCACTGGCGCGGAGGTCCCCATCGGGACCCCGTCCGCGCCTTGCGTCGCGCTGAGCAGTGGCGGTGCGGCGGTCCTCGCCCTGGTCTCGGCATCGAGCGCATCCGCCACGACCGCCTCTTGCGTCGAGCTGAGTTGCGGCGGTGCGGAGGTCCTCGCCCCAGTCTCGGCATCGAGCGCATCCGCTACGACCGCCCCTTGCGTCGAGCTGAGTTGCGGCGGTGCGGAGGTCCTCGCCCAGGTCTTGGCTTCGAGCGTATCCCCC
Source organism: Myxococcus sp. AB025B (assembly GCF_006518215.1). Classification (NCBI taxonomy): domain Bacteria; kingdom Pseudomonadati; phylum Myxococcota; class Myxococcia; order Myxococcales; family Myxococcaceae; genus Myxococcus; species Myxococcus sp. AB025B. The sequence continues at coordinate 1,051 of NZ_SRLW01000029.1, read as the reverse complement.
ACGACCGCCCCTTGCGTCGCGCTGAGCAGTGGCGGTGCTGAGACCCTCGAAATGGTCTCGGCATCGAGCGCATCCGCTACGCCCGCCCCTTGCGTCGAGCTGACTTGTGGCGGTGCGGAGGTCCTCGCCCCGGTCTCGGCATCGAGCGCATCCGCCACGCCCGCTCCCTGCGTCGCGCTGCCCCGTGGCCTCCCAGCGGTCCCCTGCCGCGGCACGGCTTCGAGCGCATCCGCCACGCCCGCCGCGCCGGGCCCGCGCTCCTCCGGGGCCTTCGCCAGCAAGCGGGACACCAGGGCTTCCAACTCGAGCGGCACCGCCCACGGCGCCAGCTTCGAGAGCACCGGTGGCCTCCGGGCGACATGCGCCTGGAGCACCGACGCGGTGTCTCCCACGAACGGCGGACGCCCACACAGCAGCTCGAAGTAGACGACGCCCAACCCGTAGAGGTCCGCGCGCGCATCGATGGCTCGCGCATCGAGGCACTGCTCGGGCGCCATGTACTCGGGCGTGCCCAGACGCTGCCCGGTCCTCGTCACCGTCGGCGAGGGCGCTTCGTCCCGCTCCGCGCCCAGGCGCGCCAGCCCGAAGTCGACCAGGACCAGCCGCTCTCCGGAGAGCATGATGTTCTCCGGCTTGAGGTCGCGGTGCACCACCGCCGCGGCATGCACCCGCACCAGCGCGCGCGCCAGGGCGAGCATCACGGGCCTCGCTTCCTCCCACGACATCGCGCCCGACCGGGGCAGCCCCGCCAACCGCTGCGCGAGCGTCTGCCCGGCGATCAGCTCCATCACCACCACGGGCTCACCCGCCAGCGTGCGGGCCTCGCCCAGCAGCTCCGGCGTCACCGGCGGGCCGATGCGTCGCAGCGCCTCCAGCTCCCGCGCCAATCGCTCCGCGGCGTGCGGCTCCAGCACCTTGAGGGCCACGGGCCGGCCGTCGGACTCCCGCCGCGCCGCGAGCACACGCCCGAAGCCGCCTCGTCCCACGGAGACACCCCGCTGGTACCCCGGGACGTCCGGAAGGGGGGCCGGGGGGACGCTCGGCGGGAGCT
>NZ_SRLW01000299.1:0-12055 GCF_006518215.1 Myxococcus sp. AB025B | reverse complement strand
GGGCACGGTTCTGGACGAAAGGTGCCGACGTGCGGGGGGCGTGCCTGGTTTGGCCGCCAGGAGGTGCACGAGGCGAAGTCAGGGGCGCGGTCCGGTAGGAGGCGGCACGCGACGAAGGTGCGGCGCTCGGACACGGCGCTGCTCATCATCCACGAAGAAGCGCGTCAGTGCATGTCATGGCCCCTTCGGTGAGCGAAGGGCGACGCCCAGGGGAGTCTTGGGCGGATGAAGTGGATTCTATCCATCCATCCGCACAACCCTCACCCCTCACGCGAGCAGTTGGCGCAGCAGCTCCAGCCAGGAGTCCTGCGACGCGCTGCCAGCCAGGGGCACGGCCAACAAGTGCCCATCCGCTCCCACGCCGTAGGCCACCAGGGCCGAGGCGCTCTGCACCGTGCGCGCCCGCGGGGCGTCCAGGAAGGTGGCGTCCAAGTACAGATAGGGGAAGGGATCGGTGCGAAGGCCCTCCACCTTCTCGTCGAGGGACTTCGTCACGCGGCTCACCGTCGAGCTCCTCGCTGCGCCGCTTGTAGCGGCCCAGGACGGCCTGCGCCGAGCCGCTGGCGCGGGAGCGGGCTGCCAGCGCTCGAAACGACGTGCCCCAGCGGCGCTGGTGCGCCTTGGCGTGCTGCTCGGGTTCCGACGCCCAAGACGACCTCGAAAGAAATTCAGACGCCGCGTTATAGATAGTCTTGGGGAGGAGGGCTTATTGAGAGGGTGTGGACAACGCGGAGGCCCTGACGGCTCCGACGCTCACCCAGGAGATAAGTGATGCCCCAGGCAAGACTGAAGGCGACCCACGGCTTCCATGCGACGATGCGAGCTCGTCCGGGGCGGGCCGACGAGCTGATCGATGCACTGCTCGCGGGAGCGCCGACGGGCAACGAGAACTGCCTCGTCTATCTCGTGGGGCGCTCGTCGAGCGAGCCCGACGTCATTGACGTCACCGAGGGCTGGACTTCGAAGGAGGCCCACGCCGAGGCGTTCGCGAGCGCGTCGGCGCAGGCGCTGATCGCGACGCTCGCGACGCTCGTGGCTGACCCCGCGCAGTACCGGGATGTCGTCCCAGTGGGCGGCTCCGTGCGCGGCTGAAGTGAACCCCAAACCCCAAACCCCAACCACCGAAGGAGATTTCCATGAACACCACGAAGACCCTCAAGACTGTTCTCATCACCGGCTGCTCGTCTGGCTACGGCGAGGCGACGGCCCGCTACTTCCACGACCAGGGCTGGAATGTCATCGCGACGATGCGCACCCCTCGGCTCGGCGAGCTGCCGAAGTCCGACCGGCTCCGCGTCCTGGCGTTGGACGTGACGAAGCCCGAGACCATCGCAGCAGCCCTCGAGCAGGCGGGGCCCATCGACGTGCTGGTCAACAACGCCGGCATCGGCGTCGTCGGCGCGTTCGAGGCCACCCCCATGTCGACGATTCGCGAGGTCTTCGAGACCAACACCTTCGGCGTCATGGCGGTGCTCCAGGCCGCGGTGCCTCGGTTCCGCGAGCGCCGGGCGGGCGTGATCGTGAACGTGACCTCGAGCGTGACGCTCGCGCCGATGCCGCTCGCCGCCGTGTACACGGCCAGCAAGCTCGCCGTCGAGGGCTTCACCGCCTCGCTCGCCCACGAGTTGGGCGCCTTCAACGTGAAGGTGAAGCTCGTCGAGCCTGGCTACGGCCCGGGCACGCGCTTCACCGCGAACGGCACCACGCGCATGCAGGGGTTGATCCCCAAGTCCTACGAGGCGTTCGCGCAGCCCATCTTCGCGGCCTTCGCGCAGCCTGGGCTCACGACGACGGCGTCCGATGTGGCCGAGGCCATCTGGCGCGCGGCCAACGATGAGACCGGGACGCTCCGTTTCCCAGCCGGGGCAGACGCCGTCGCGCTCGCGAAGTCTGCGTCGCTCATCAAGGTCGCCTGACGTCGGCACCCACTTCAACCTCGACACCCAGGAGAAAAACACCATGTCACAGCTCAACGCGGAACATCGTCTCTTCATCAACGGCACCCTCGTCGAGGCCGAGGGCGGCGCCACCTACGACGTCATCAACCCGGCGACGGAGGAGATCGTCGGCGTCGTGGCCGCCGCCTCCGTCGCGGATGGCGACCGCGCCATCGCCGCTGCCCGCCGCTGCTTCGACGAGTCGGACTGGTCGACCAACACCGCGAGGCGCATCCGCGCACTGACGCAATTGCGTGATGGCCTCAAGGCGGTCAGCGAGGAGTGGCGGCGTCAGGTCGTCGCGGAGAGCGGGTGCCCTCTCGCGTTCACGCATGGCCCGATGCTCGACAGCCCGGTGGCGGACATCGACTACTCGCTGAAGCTCCTCGAGACCTACGACTTCGAGCGCGAGCTCGAGGACCTTGGCTCGCCCATCGGCGGCCCCGCGCGTCGCCTGGTGTGCAAGGAGGCCGCTGGGGTGGTGGTGGCCATCACGCCGTGGAACGCGCCGGTGCAGACCAACATGCAGAAGTGCATCCCCGCGCTGGCCGCGGGCTGCACGGTGGTCCTCAAGGCGGCCCAGAATACGCCGTGGGCGGCGACCATGCTCGGTCGCGTCGCGGCCCAGTGCCCGGACCTGCCTCCGGGAGCCTTCAACGTGCTGACGTCGACGGGGAGCGGCTCGCTCGGCTCGATGCTCACGTCCGACCCGCGCGTCGACGTCATCTCCTTCACGGGCTCGACGGCCACGGGACGTCGCGTGATGGAGAGCGCGTCGAAGACCATCAAGCGCACGCTGCTCGAACTCGGCGGCAAGTCGGCGATGATCGTCCTCGACGACGCGAAGTTCCCAGAGGCGCTGACGGGCGCGGCCTTCGTCTGCGCCAACGCGGGCCAGGGCTGCGTGCTGAACACGCGCTTGCTCGTCCCGCGCTCCCGCTACGACGAGGCCATCGCGATCCTCGAGCAGCTCTACCGCGACGTGCCCTACGGTGACCCGGCCGACGTGAAGAACATCATGGGCCCGATGATCAGCGCGGGGCAGCGCGAGCGCGTGCTCGCCTACATCGAGAAAGGCAAGGCCGAGGGAGCTCGCCTCGTGGTGGGCGGCGGCACGCCGAAGCACCTCAGCAAGGGCTACTTCGTCGAGCCGACCCTGTTCGCCGACGTCGACAACTCGATGACGATCGCGCAGGAGGAGATCTTCGGCCCGGTGCTCGTCGTCATCCCGTTCGATGACGACGACGACGCGGTCCGCATCGCGAACGACTCGATCTACGGGCTCTCGGGTTCGGTCATCTCGGCGTCGCCGTCGCGCGCGATGCGGGTGGCCCGTCGCATCCGCACGGGCTCGATGAACGTCAACGGCGCCTTCTTCTTCTCTCCGAACGCGCCCTTCGGCGGCTACAAGCAGTCGGGGCTGGGCAGGGAGAACGGCGTCGAGGGCTTCGAGGAGTACCTTGAGACCAAGACCATCGCCGTCCCGAGCGACTTCCCGCGCCTGGTCGGATGACATCATGGGACGCCTTCTTCCGCTCGTCGTGTACCTCCCCGCCGGCGTCGCCATCGTCGGCGGGATCCACTACTACCTCTGGGCGCGGCTCGTGCGCGACGTGGGCTTCGGGCCGACGACGGCGTTCGGATTGAAGGCGCTCCTCGTGTTCCTCGCGGCGAGCGTTCCGCTCGGCGTGATCGCGAGTCGGCTCGTGCCCTATCGATGGTCGGTCTGGTGGCTCGAGCCCATCTACCTCTGGCTCGGCACCTCCATGCTCCTCGCGATGGGGTTGGCCGTGATGGAACTGCTGCCCATCACGACGTCCCGAGCGTCGAGCGCGGCTGTCGTCCTGGTGATGGGCCTCGGCGCGGCCGCGTTGGCCGCGCATGAAGCCCGCAGGGTGCGTGTCGAACGCGTGGAAATCCCCCTGCGCAAGCTGCCGCGAGAGTTCGATCGGCTGCGCCTCGTCCAGCTCTCGGACCTGCACATCGGCCAGACGCTCGGGCGCGCGTTCCTCGAGGAGGTCGTCTCGCAAGTGAACGCCCTCGCGCCCGACGCCGTGCTCATCACGGGCGACCTGGTGGACGGCCGCGTCGCAGACATCGCGGCCGACATCGCGCCGCTCGCCGCGCTCACCTCGACCTACGGCACGTTCTTCGTCACCGGGAACCACGAGTACCACGCGGATGCGCCCGAGTGGTGCGAGCATCTCGGCAAGCTCGGCGTCCGAGTCCTACGCAATGAGCACGTCGCCCTCGAGCGCGCCGGACAGGTCCTCCACCTCGCGGGCATTGACGACTACGAGGCGGCGCACTTCGACGTCGGCCATGGCCCCGATCTCGCGCGAGCCGTCGAGGGCCGCGACCGCAGCAAGGTGCTCATCCTCATGGCGCACCAGCCAAAGGCCGTTCAGGAGGCTGTGCGGCACGGCGTCGACCTGCAGCTCTCCGGGCACACGCATGGAGGCCAGTTCTGGCCACTGCGTTGGCTGCTTCGGGCGGGCCAGCCCGTCGTCGATGGGCTTCGCAGGGTGGGAGACACGCTCGTCTACGTCAGCCGAGGCACGGGCCACTCAGGGCCACCCATGCGGCTCGGCGTTCCGCCGGAGATGACCGAGATCGTGTTGAGGAGCGAAGACGATGTATGATGTCGAGATGGCAAAACGTTCGTCGGAGTCCGACACGCCGCCGCCCACGCACGAGTCCTCCGACCCGCTCGCGGCTGTCATCTCCCTGCTCCGTCCGCAGACGGTCTTGCCCAAGGTCATCAGCGGCGCGGGGCAGTGGAGTGTGCGGTACCCGGCGCACAACGAGCCCGGCTTCTGCATCATGCTGGAAGGGACATGCTTCCTTGAGGTCGACGGCGTCGACGGGGTGCAGCTCGACGAGGGCGACTTCGTGCTCTTGCCATCGACGCCGGGCTTCACGATGTCGAGCGCCCAGGGGCTGAAGCCGAAGCTCATCACCGCGGCGGACGGCAACGAGCTCCGGCACGGTACGCCCACTGGGCGCCCGACGATGCGCCAGCTCGGCGGCTACTTCCTCGTTGACCGCGCGAACGCGAGTCTCCTCGAGAAGTTCCTGCCCGTGATGATCCTCATCCGACGTGATGATCCCGGTGCCGTGCGTCTGCGGCGGCTCGTCGAGCTCATCGCAGACGAGGCGACAACCCGTCGAACAGGGCGTGCGCTGATCCTCGAGCGGCTCGTCGAGGTGCTGCTCGTCGAGGCGCTGCGCCTTCGACCCGTGGAAGCGGCGGGGCGGGAGACGGGCTTGCTCGCCGGCCTCGCTGATCCTGACCTTGCGCGTGCCCTTCGGAAGATGCACGCCGACGTCGCGCACCGGTGGACCGTCGCGGAGCTCGGACGCGTCGCGGGCATGTCGCGCGCGGTGTTCGCCGAGCGATTCACGAGAACGGTGGGCATGCCGCCGATGGAGTACCTGCTCGAGTGGCGCATCGCGATCGCCAAGGACGTCCTGCTTCGCGAGCCCACGCCCCTCGCCGAGCTCGCCGAGAGGATCGGCTACCAGTCGGCAAGCGCCTTCAGCGTCGCGTTCTCGCGTCACGCCGGGTGTTCCCCGAGCGGGTTCGCGCGCTCGATGCGCGCGTGACCGTAGGCACGCGCGGGGCCGTCCTCTCAGGGGAAGGCGGCCTCTCGTGTTGGGGGCGAGGTGCACGGTTCTGGACGAAAGGTGCCGGCGTGCGGGGGGAGTGCCTAGCTTGGCCGCCAGGAGGTGCACGTGGCGAAGTCAGGGGCACGGTCCGGCGGGAAGGCGCGCGCGACGAAGGAGCGACGCTCGGACACGGCGCTGCTCATCATCGACGTCATCAATGACCTGGAGTTCCCGGGCGGAGAGAAGGTGCTGCCCTGGGCGCTGCGCATGGTGGAGCGGCTGGAGCCGCTGGCCCGACGGATGCGCTCGGCGGGGGTGCCGGTCATCTACGTCAACGACAACTTCAACCACTGGCGCAGTAACTTCCGGGATGTCTATCGGCACTGCACGCGCAAGGGGATTCGGGGCCGGCCGGTGGCGCGGGCGCTGAAGCCCGAGCCGAGGGACTACTTCGTCCTCAAGCCGAAGCACTCGGCGTTCTTCGCGACGTCGCTGGTGCCGTTGTTGGAGCACCTGGGGACGAAGAAGCTGCTCATGGCGGGGGTGGCCACGAACCTGTGCGTCTTCTTCAGCGCGCATGACGCGCACATGCACGAGTACGACATCACCGTGCTGAGCGACTGCTGCGCGGCGGAGAGCGACGGGGACCATGACCTGGCGTTGGACCAGCTCCAGCGCTTCCTGGGCGTGCGCGTGTGCCGGGCGGATGAGGTGAAGCGCACCCGCCGCGCCCGGAGGCCGGCGCATTCCGCCAAGGGGGCGGGGCGGTTGTGACGTCGGGACGCAAGGTTTCCCGAATCGAGCGTCGCCGCGTCTAGACTGCCCTGCGTGTCCAGGTACTCCGAGCAGAGCCCCGTGGGCGGCTTCCGCGCCCGTCTCCACACCATCATCTTCGAGGCCGACACACCGGCGGGGAAGTCCTTCGATGTGGCCCTGATGTGGGCCATCTTGTTCAGTGTCGTCGCGGTGATGCTGGAGAGCGTCTCCTCGGTGCGCGAGCGCCATGGCACCGCGCTCTCCATCGCCGAGTGGGCCTTCACCGCCATCTTCGCCATCGAGTACGTGCTGCGCCTCATCGCCGTCCGCCGTCCGCTGGACTACGCGCGCAGCTTCTTTGGCCTCGTGGACCTGCTGGCCATCCTGCCCTCGTTCCTCAGTGTGCTGTTCCCGGGCGCCCAGACGTTGCTCGTGGTCCGCGTGCTGCGCCTGCTGCGCGTCTTCCGGGTGCTGAAGCTGGGACACCTGCTGGGCCAGGCGGAGATCCTCCTGACGGCGCTGCGTGCGAGCCGGGGGAAGATCACCGTCTTCCTCGGCTTCGTCCTGACGGTGGTCGTCATCATGGGGGCTGTCATGTACATGGTGGAGGGCGAGGTCCATGGCTTCGACAGCATCCCGCGCGCCATGTACTGGGCCGTGGTGACGATGACGACGGTGGGCTTCGGTGACATCACGCCCAAGACGGTGCCGGGCCAGTTCATCGCGTCGGTGTTGATGATCATGGGCTACGGCATCCTCGCCGTACCCACGGGCATCGTCTCCGTGGAGCTGGCCGCCGCCACGCGCGCTCCCGTGGATACCCATGCGTGCCCGGGCTGCGGCACCCAGGGGCATGACCTGGATGCGCGCTTCTGCAAGGTCTGTGGGACGGCGCTGGACTGGAAGACGCCGAAGTCGCCATCCGCGCCCTGAGTCGCGCCGTTGTTCGACGCAGGCCACCTGCCCCAGTCGGGATGTTCATTGCTGGCCGGGTCGTGCCCGGCCCGTGCATCAATCCGAGGCTCTCCGCTCCGGGCGCGGCACAGTGAGGCCCTTCCTTTCCTGGAGACCTCACGATGAACCTCTTCATCACTGGCGCCACCGGCTTCATTGGCGGCTCTCTGGCCGTGGACCTCAAGGCCCGGGGCCATTCGATTCGGGGACTGGTGCGCGATGAGGCCAAGGCCCGGAAGCTGGCGGCGCTCGGCATCGAGCCCGTCCTGGGGGACCTGGACAACGTCGCGGTGCTCACGGCCGAGGCCCGGCGCGCGGACGGTGTCATCAACGCGGCGAGCAGTGACCACGAGCAGGCCATCCGGGCCCTGATTGAAGGCGTGAAGGGCTCGGGCAAGCCGCTGCTGCACACCAGCGGCTCCAGCGTCATCGGCGACGACGTGAAGGGCGACGCGCTGTCTCCCAACGTGTTCGACGAGGACACGCCGTTCATCGTCGAGCCCGAAAAGCAGGCTCGGCACGCGCTCGACAACAGCGTCCTCGCGGCGCCGGGGGCTCGGGGCATCGTGCTGTGCAACACGATGATCTACGGCACGGGGAAGGGCCTGAGCCGCGACAGCGTGCAGATTCCTCCGCTGGTGGCGCAGGCTCGCAAGAGCGGCGTGGTGCGCGTCGTCGGCAAGGGCGTCAACCGCTGGTCCAACGTCCACATCGACGACGTCACGGCGCTCTACGCGCTGGCGCTGGAGAAGGCTCCTTCGGGGGCGTTCTACTTCGTGGAGAACGGCGAGGCGTCCTACGCGGAGATTGGCGAGGCCATCGCGGCGCGGCTGAAGCTGGGCCCGGTGCGGTCCTGGTCCGTGGAGGAGGCGTCACGCGAGTGGGGCGAGGGCCACGCTCGCTACTCGTTCGGCTCCAACAGCCGGGTGCGCGGGAAGCGCGCGCGGCGCGAGCTGGGCTGGGCGCCTCGCCACGATTCGGTGACCCGCTGGATTCGCGAGGAGATGCTCCTGGATTGAGGCGGCTTGCGTCCGCCGTCCGACATCCCCACATCCTTTTCGCGCGAGGCTCGCGGCACTTCGTGTTTGCTGCGCGTCGTTCGTCCCACCTGGAGGAGTGTGCTCATGCGTTCCCTGTTGGCGTCCCTGGCTTGTACTTCCCTGCTGACCCTCGCGGGGACCTCACACGCACAGCCCGCGGGCAAACCCGCGGACCAGGGCGGCAACCTGGCCCCCGGGCAGGCAAAGGGCAGTCAGCAGACGGATCCTCGGCAGGGCCCCAACCCGACGGGCGCCCCCGTCGAGCAGGCCCCGCCCAATGTCCCCGAGTTCAAGCCGGCCTTCCCCGGCCAGACGCGCGCGCCCGCCGTCAACACGCGCACGGCCCTGCAGGTCACCGAGATTGCGTCGGGCTTCAACAAGCCCTGGGCCATCGCGTTCCTGCCGGACAAGCGGATGCTCGTCACGGAGAAGCCGACGGGGAAGCTCTTCATCGTCACGCCCGAGGGCAAGAAGTCGCCGGCCATCGCGGGCCTGCCCAAGGTGGATGGTCGCAACCAGGGCGGTCTGCTCGACGTCGAGGTGGGGCCGGACTACGGCACCAGTGGCCTCATCTACTGGACCTATTACGAGCCCCGGAAGGGCGGCAACGGCCTCGCGGTGGCGCGCGCCAGGCTGGTGGATGGACCCAAGCCCAAGGTCGAGGGCGTGAAGGTCATCTTCCGCATGGAGCCGACGCTGGAGTCCACGCTGCACGCGGGTGGCCGACTCGTCTTCACGCCGGATGGGAAGCTGTTCGTCACGCTGGGCGAGCGCTCCATCATGGAGGGCCGCGTCCAGGCTCGCGACCTCAAGAGCGACTTCGGCAAGATTGTCCGCATCAACCCGGACGGCTCCATCCCGAAGGACAACCCCTTCGTGGGGCAGAAGGACGCGCGACCGGAGATCTGGACGCTGGGGCACCGCAACATCCTGTCGGCGGCGCTCGACAGCAAGGGACGCCTCTGGGAGGTGGAGATGGGGCCTCGCGGTGGTGACGAGCTCAACCTCATCGAGCGCGGCAAGGACTACGGCTGGCCCACCATCGGCTACGGCGAGGAATACTCCGGCGAGCCCATCCACAAGACCACCCAGGGCCCGGGCATGGAGCAGCCGGTGTACTACTGGGACCCGGTGATCTCGCCCTCGGGCATGACCATCTACTCCGGTGAGCTGTTCCCCGAGTGGAAGGGCAACTTCTTCATCGGTGGCTTGTCCAGCACGGCCCTCGTGCGACTGGTGCTCGAGAACGACCGCGTCGTGGGTGAGGAGCGCCTGCTGATGGACCAGAAGGCCCGCATCCGCGAGGTCGTCCAGGGCCCGGAGGGCGCGCTGTACCTGCTCACCGATGACTCGAACGGCAAGCTGCTGAAGGTGACGCCGCGCTGAACCCAGTCGGGGTGCTCGCGTGCGGGGGCGGGCCCGGTTCGCCTCCGCGCGCGGTGGTTGACCGCAACAACCGGGTCGCCTTGCGTCATCACGTGCGTCATTCCTGAGCCGTGTCCGAGCGCGAGCTTCATGCCTCGGTGACGAACGGGAGTGTGCACATGCGACGAAGCTGGGTGGGTTTTTCGGAAGTCCAGGTGCGAGGGGCGTCGTGAGTGCCCGAGCCCTCCGTGCGCGGCCGATGCGTAGCGCGGTTTCGGTGGAGACGAGGCTGGAGGCGCTCGACTGGACCGGGCTCGGCGCGGAGCTGGATGCGCGCGGGTGCGCCACCCTGAGCGGCTTGCTCACGCCCGAGGAGTGCGGCGTCTTGTCGGCGCTATACCCCGAGGATGCACCGTTTCGCAGTCGAGTCATCATGGCTCGCCATGGCTTCGGGCGGGGGGAGTACAAGTACTTCGCCTATCCGCTCCCGGAGCTCGTGGCTCGACTGCGGACCTCGCTCTATCCCGGGCTCGCGTCCATCGCGAATCGGTGGAACGAGGCGCTGCGCATCGACGTGCGATACCCCGAGTCGCACGCCGCCTATCTCCAGCGGTGTCACGCGGCGGAGCAGCTCCGGCCGACACCGCTGCTGCTCCAGTACGGGGAAGGGGACTACAACTGCCTGCACCAGGACCTCTACGGCGACGAGGTCTTCCCGCTCCAGGTGGCCATCCTCCTGTCCGAGCCGGGGCGCGACTTCGCTGGTGGCGAGCTGGTGCTCACCGAGCAGCGTCCCCGCATGCAGTCTCGCGTGGAGGTCGTGCCGCTGCGGCAGGGGGATGGCGTCATCTTCCCGGTCCACCATCGCCCCGTGCAGGGCACTCGCGGCGTCTATCGCGTCAACATGCGTCACGGAGTCAGTCGCATCCGCTCCGGTCACCGGCACACGGTGGGCATCATCTTCCACGACGCGCGCTGACGCGGCGACAGGTCGCCTCCTCGTCGCGCCGGGTGTCGGCCGTATCCGCTCAGGGCGCTGCGCGATGGGGTTCGGCAGCCCAAGATGCTTGCTGCTGCGAAGAGAGCCTCTCTTCGCGCTGCCGGCAGGGCGTGCGCATGAAGGGCCTCGGGACAGGCCGTGTCTCGTGCCGGTTCCTTGCCGCGGTGTGTCCTGGGAAACCTGCACGGAGGGCGGGCTCGCGCGGCTATCCTGGCGCCCAGGCAGGTGGGCGCGCGATGGACGACTTCCAGGCGATTCTCGACGAGGTGATGACGGCCGTCCTGCCGGTGGTGGGGCAGGGCCGTGTGGCCAACTACATCCCCGCGCTGGCCGCGGTGGACCCGTCGCGGTTCGGCATGGCGCTGGCCACGCTCGATGGGCAGGTCTTCGGCGTGGGCGATTTGCGCACGCCCTTCTCGGTGCAGAGCATCTCGAAGGTCTTCGCGTTGGCGCTGACGCTCGCGAGAGACGGGGACGCGCTGTGGCGCAGGGTGGGGAAGGAGCCCTCGGGCAATCCGTTCAACTCCCTGGTGCAGCTCGAGTACGAGCAGGGTGTGCCCCGCAATCCGTTCATCAACGCGGGAGCACTGGTCGTCACGGACCGGCTGCTCAGTCTCACCGGGGACTCACGAGGTCTGCTGCGGGAGTTCCTGCGCGAGGAGAGCGGAAATGCCTCGGTGGACTTCGACCCGGTCGTCGCCGCGTCCGAGGCCGAACATGGCCATCGCAACTCCGCGCTGGCGCACTTCATGGCGAGCTACGGGAACATCGAGAACCCGGTGCCCCGAGTGCTCGAGCACTACTTCTGGCAGTGCTCGCTGCGGATGAGCTGCGCGGACCTGGCGCGTGCTTGTGGATTCCTGGCGCGACATGGGCAGGGCGCCTCGGGGAGGCGGCTGCTCACGCGCAGTCAGGCCAAGCAGGTCAACGCGGTGATGCTCACCTGCGGCACCTACGACGCCGCGGGCGAGTTCGCCTATCGCGTGGGTCTGCCGTGCAAGAGTGGTGTCGGTGGCGGCATCATCGCCGTCATCCCGAATCGCTGTGGGTTGTGTGTGTGGAGCCCTGGGCTGGATGCCCACGGGAACTCGGTCGCGGGCGTGGAAGCCCTGGATCGATTCACGACGCTCACGGGCCTCTCGGTGTTCTGACGTCGCCGCGTGGATGAAGGCGAACCGGTCCTCGCGAAGTTACGCTTCCGCCGAGGACCGGCTCCCACCGCCCATCCTTCACGCCCGAGCCGTCTCACCTTGTTGAAGCGGTCTCCCGCTTCGCTCGCTGCGACACGCCCATCCAACCCGCCGCCCGTACTGCCCAGTGCTGCGTACTGCCCCGTGCTGCCCGTCCTGCGTGCTGCCCCGTCCGACCCGCCGCCCGTACTGCCCCGTCCTGCG
>NZ_SRLW01000298.1:0-12074 GCF_006518215.1 Myxococcus sp. AB025B | reverse complement strand
GCGCTCAGCGCTCCAGCGGCCCCAGGTCCTCGAAGTGGGTCAGCTTCTTGAATTCCGCGAAGCGGGCGTGGATCTCCGGGCGCGTCACCTCGCGCAGGCGCTCCAGGCTGAACTTCTCCACGGTAAAGGAGGCCATGACGCTGCCCATGACCATGGCGCGGCGCAGGACGGCCGAGTCCACCCCGGACGCCGCGGTGGCCACGGTGCCCATGAAGCCACCCGCGAAGGTGTCTCCGGCGCCCGTGGGGTCGAAGACCTCGGCCAGGGGGAAGGCCGGGCAGGCGAAGATGTGGTCCTTCTCGAAGAGGAGCGCGCCGTACTCACCGCGCTTGACCACCACGCGCTGGGGCCCCATGCCGAGGATGGCGCGGGCGGCCTTCACCACGTTGTGCTCGCCGGCCAGCTGCCGCGCCTCGCCATCGTTGACGAAGAGCAGGTTGACCCGCTGGAGCGTCTTGAGCAGCGCGTCGCGGCTGCCCTGGATCCAGAAGTTCATCGTGTCCGCGGCCACCAGCTTGGGGTCGCGGACCTGGTCCACCACGCGCGCCTGGAGCTCCGGGTGGATGTTGCCCAGGAAGACGTAGGGTGTGTCGCGGTAGGACGCGGGCAGGTCCGGCGAGAACGCCTGGAAGACGTTGAGCTGGGTGTCGAGCGTCTTCGCCTCGTTCAGCTCGTAGCCGTAGCGGCCCTTCCAGCGGAACGTGCGGCCGGACTCGCGGGTGAGCCCCTCCAGGTCGATGCCCCGGCCCTTCAGGAAGCTGACATGGGCCTCGGGGAAGTCCTCACCCACCACCGCGACGACGCGCACGGGGGAGAAGAACGACGCCGACGTGGAGAAGAACGTGGCGGACCCGCCGAGGACATCCTCCTTCTGTCCGAAGGGGGTTTCCACCGAGTCCAATGCGACGGAGCCGACGACGAGCAGGGACATGCGAGCTTCCTGAAAATGGCCGAGAAAGCACGGCTTCCTACCAGGACCCCGTGCCCGTGCCGGGTACGCGGTTTCACGGCCGGCGTCAAGCTCGCCGCGCTCCGGCGACGCTCAGGGCGAGGGAATGCCGGTGGCCGTGATGATGGCCTTGAGGTCGTCGTCGGTGAAGAACAGGCCGCCGCCCACGAAGAAGTCGCGGCCGGCGATGAGCCGCTGGGTGACGACGTCGCGCTGCTGCGCGTTGAGCATGTCGTCCATGCCCGCGACGACGAACAGGTGGTCGAAGGCCTGGGCCCGCAGCGTGGCGCGCAGCCGGGGGTAGCGCAGCTCGTCCGCGGCGAAGTTGAACGCGTCCATCTTCAAGGTCAGCGCGTCGTCGAACAGGTGCAGGTCCGCGCCCACGCCGCCGGTGGACTCGATGAGGCCCACGCGCAGGGTGGTGAAGTACCAGCGCTTGGCGAACTGGGCGCTGATCTTCAGGCTCTCCTTGGTCACCTTCTGCGTCTGGATGACCGGATCCCCCTCCGATGGCGGGTTGGTCTGCACCACCTGGGTGGTGACGGTGCCGCGCGGGTCGTCGACGATCTCCAGCAGGTAGTACTTGTCCGGCCGGGGGATGAGGCGCAGGGACAGCATGTTCTTCGAGCGGCCCTGCGCGGCCAGGTAGGTGCTCTGGATGCCCACCTCCGTCTGGAGCTCCGTGAGGCGGGAGACCAGGCTGGACACGTCGCGCACCGTCTCGCGCACCTCGCGGCCCACGCTCTCGTCGGTGAGCAGCATGCCGGCCGTGCTCTCGCCGTCCTTCACCTTGCGGGTGATCTCCTCCAGGTTGCCCAGGGAGTTGTCCAGCTTGGTGAGCGTCTGCTTGAGGCTGGCGACGCTCTCCTTGAAGTCCCCTTCCCCGCTGCCGACGATGTTCTTGACGCTGGCGAGCACCTCGCGCACGTCGCGGGTGATGAACTCGATGTTGTCGACGATGCGGCCCACGTCGGCCTGGTTGCTCTGCGTAATCGTCCGCACGTCGGACGACACGCCCTCGAAGTTGGCCAGGATGACGTCCAGGCGGTCCGCGTTGCGGCGCACGGTGGCGTCCACCGAGTCCGACAGCCGCACCAGGTTCTCCACGATGCGCTGGAGCGAGCCCGCCCCACGCTCGCCGCCGAGCACCTCGCGCAGCGCGCCCGTCACCTGCTGGATGTCGGAGGTTATCTGCGACAGCGACTCGAAGATGGCCTCCATGCCCTGGCTGTCGATGACGCGGCGGATCTGCCCGTTCGTCTCCAGCTTGGGCGCGTTCTCCGTGCCGGGGTTCAAATCCAGCAGGTAGTCGCCCAGGAGCGACTCCGAGCGCTTGGTGAGGACCGCGTCCTCGCGCAGGTCCACGTCGTTGCGGATCTTCAGGAACACCCGCGCCCGCGTGCCCTCCAGCACGATGTCGTCGATCTCTCCCACCCGGATGCCGGCGATCTGCACCCGCCCGCGCACCGCCAGGCCGGAGGCATCCCGGAAGTAGGCCCAGACACGCGTGGAGTCACTGTCGCTCAGGCCGCCCTCGCGCGCGAACAGCACGAAGCCGACGAAAAAGGCCCCCGCGGCGATGACCAGCAGGCCAACACGGAAAGGCGTAACGAGCTTCTTCACCTGATGTGACTCCGAGGGCTACCGGCCGGGCGCGACTCTAACGTTTTGCATCCGGAGTGCCACATTTTCCTGAAACCGCACCTGACGGGAGCGACCCTGTCAATTCTTCCCGAACCACGTCTCCAGGAACACCTTCACCGCGGGGTGCTGGGACATGCGCAGCTGCTCCGGGGTGCCGTTCTCCACGATGACGCCCTTGGACAGGAAGGCGATCTGGTCCGCCACGTTGAAGGCCGAGGAGATGTCGTGGCTGATGACCACGCTGGTGACCCCCAGCCCCTTCTGGGCCGCGAGGATCATCTCGTCCACGGAGTCCGTGGTGATGGGGTCCAGGCCGGTGGTCGGCTCGTCGTAGAGGACGATCTTCGGGTCCAGCACCACCGCCCGCGCCAGGCCCACGCGCTTGCGCATGCCGCCCGACAGGTCCGAGGGGAACTTCGACTCCACCTCCCGCTTCAGGTCCATCAGGTCCAGCTTGGCGCGGACCTTGGCGTACAGCTCGTCCTCCGACAGCTTCGTGTGCTCGCGCAGCGGGAAGGCCACGTTCTCGAACACCGTCATCGAGTCGAACAGGGCCGCGGCCTGGAACACCATGCCGAACTTGTTGCGCACCCGCTGCAGGGCCTCGACGCCCATGGGGACGATGTCCTCCCCATCGATGTTGACCTGGCCGCTGTCCGGGCGCAGCAGGCCGATCATGTGCTTCATCAGCACCGTCTTCCCGGAGCCGGAGCCCCCGAGGATGACGCACGTGCTGCCCTGGGGCACGGAGAGGTTGATGCCGGTGAGCACCTTGTTCTCACCGAACGTCTTCTGCAGGTCCACGATTTGAATCATCGGCTTCGTGGACGCGCCGGCTTCGGGACGCGGAGGAGGACCGGAGGCAGCCATCAGTGCATCACGATGCCCACGAGGAAATCGAGGATGAAGATGGACAGCGCGCTGGCCACCATCGCCTCCGTCGTCGCCTGACCGACGCCCTTGGCGCCGCCCGAGGCGTTGAAGCCCTTGTAGCAGCAGATGAGCGCCACGGAGAGGCCGAAGACCGCGCCCTTGATGACGCCCTCGTAGACGTCCGCGGGCTCCAGCCACGCCTGGGTGCGCGTCAGGAACGTGCCCGGGGAGATGCCCAGCCCGCCCACCGCGACGAAGTAGGCGCCGGACATGCCCGTGGTGTTGAACAGCATGGTGAGCATGGGGACCATGAACAGGCCCGCCAGCACCCGGGGGACCAGCAGGTACTGCACCGGGTTGACGGCCATGGTCTCCAGGGCATCCACCTGCTCGGTGACGCGCATGGTGCCCAGCTCCGTGCACATGGCGGAGCCCGCCCGCATGGTGACCATCAGCGCGGAGAACACCGCCGCCAGCTCCCGCGTCAGCGTCAGCGCCACCGTGGGGCCCACCAGGCTCTCCGCGTCGAACATGCGGAAGGCCTCGGAGGTCTGCAGGGCGAACACCATGCCCGTGAAGAGGCCCGTCAGCCCGACGATGAAGATGGAGCCCACCCCCACGAAGTCCAGCTGGGCGAACAGGTTGTGGAGCCGGTAGGGAGGTCGGACGCTCCACCGGGCCACGTCGAAGGCCAGCGTCACCACGCCACCAATGGAGCTGACGACGTCGATGAGGCCCTTGCCGAAGCTGCTCACCGCCTGGGTGAGCAGCCCGGGCTCGCGAGCCGGCTTGCTGGGGGTCTGCGTGGTCATGCGTTCAGGCGCCTACTCTTACGTGGTGCGAAGGGGGGCACAAGCGAAGTGTTCCCGTGCGAGCGGACGACGAAGGGACTACCTCACTTCGAAGCGTTGCGTTTATGTTCCGCGCCCCTTTCCTTCATGCCCGGCTCCCCGTCACGGGCGCGCCGGGCCGAGAACTCAGACGAACATGGCAACTCAAAAGGTCGGCGGCGAGGTGGACGCGTACTGTACCCGCTGCAAGCTCACCCTCGCGCACACCATCCTGGCGATGGTGGGGACGAAGATTGCTCGGGTGCGCTGCAACACGTGCAACGGGGACCACGCCTACCGCGGGGCTCCTGGCACCACGGACCGCCCCACCTCCACCAGCAGCAGCAGCCCCCCGCGCGCGAGCCGGGCGTCGTCCAGCGGCACCACCAAGGCGGAGAAGATCATCATCTCCTTCGAGGAGCAGCTGGCGGGCAAGGACGTGGCCAACGCGCCCCGCTACAGCCCGAAGGACACCTACGCGGTGGATCAGATCCTCCAGCACCCGACGTTCGGCGTGGGCTTCGTGACGGCCGTGCGGGGCGACAAGTTCGACATCACCTTCCGCACCGACACCAAGACGCTGGTGCACGGCCGGGGCGGCGCTCCCACCGAAAAGCCCACCTTCAGCCCGCCCGTCCGGCAGGCCACCGGCCCCGCGGACAAGCCGCAGGCCGCCGCGCTGGACACCCCCGCCGAGGACGCCCCCGTCAGCGAGGGTTGACCGGAAAGAGCCTGGAGGGCGAAGTTCGGCGGAATCGCTCGTGCGCACCCGCTTACCGCCCTTCCTGGCTTTTCTAGTCTTCGCCGTGGCCGCGTCGTCGGCCATGGCGGTCCCGGTTTCGGGAGGGCCCGGGTTGGAGGTGCTCGCCTCCCCCACCCGGGTCGTCCTCGGGAGGGACAAGACGGTGTCCCTGCAGGTCCGCGTGCCTCCGGAGACGGGGGTGCTGCGGGTGGCCGCATCCTCCGGACACTTCGTCGAGGAGCGCCTGGCGCACGGCGCGGTGCGGACCTTCCAGTGGACGCCGCCGCCCGTCCGGCATCCGCTGGTGGCGGTGTTCCTGTTCTGGGTGGAGGCCGCCGACGGTCCGCCCGAGGTCACCGTGCTGCGGCTCGCCCTGCTGGGGCAGACGACGCTCGACGTGGCGACCTCGCCCGGGGCCTCCGTCACGGTGCTCGTGGGTGAGACGCACTTCGGCCCGGTCCAGGCGGATGGGAAGGGCAAGGCGCGTGTCCCGCTCGAGGTGCCTCCGGGGGTCGCTTCGGCGCGGGTGCTCGCCACGCGCGGGGAGCTGCGCACGGATGCCTCCGCGCCGTTGGATGTCCCGAGGGTGAGTCCCCATGTCGCGGCCCTCACCCCCGCACCACTGCCTGCCCAGGGCGGGTGGTTGCTCGTGGCGGGCGAGGGGCCGCTGGATGTGGCGCGGTTGAAATTGCACGTCGATGGGGGACGGGCCGAGCCCATCGAGGTCGGCGACATCGCTCGCTTCCGGGTGACGCCGGAGGAGGACGCGGCCTCGGTGACGGCCGTCGTCCAGGCCGACGGCGCTGGAGATGACGTGCGCGCGCACGCGGAGGTCTTCCGGGTCGTCGTCGTGACGAAGCCTCCCGCGGCCCAAGCGCCCCCCGCCCTCGTGGGCGATGCGCCGTGGCGCCTGGCGGTCCAGGTGCTGGCGGGGGGCGTGTTCGCGCGGGGCGACAACTCAGGTCCCTTCGGCTCGCTGGGGGTGGCGTTCACCGCGCCGTGGTGGGAGCGACGCCTCGCGGGGGAGCTGGAGGTGGGCGTGCGGGCCGCTTCATTTCGCGGGACGGTGGGCACGCTCGGCGCGGTGCACTCGCAGGTGCTCGCGGTGCCGGTGCTCGTGTCGGCGCGCGTCGAGCTGTTGCGCGGCGCGGCGCTGTCCCTGTACGGCCGAGCAGGAGGAGGAGTGGCGCCTTTCCGTCACCGACTCCAGAGCGACTTCCCGGCCGAGGTGAAAGAGAGCAAGCTTTCCGGCATGGGGTTGCTGGCCATCCAGGGCGCGTACCGATTCGGGCGCTGGAGCGCGTTGGGAGAGCTGCGTGGTGCGTGGGCTCCGGCGAGCACGCCGTGGTTGGACGCCCAGCTCGGCGGTGTTTCGGCGCTGCTGGGAATGAGGCTCGAGCCATGACTCGCGCGCTCGTGGCCCTGGGGCTGATGCTGTTGTCCGCCTGTGGGTCGAACACGTCGCTCCCCGCACCGCGCATCCTCTCCGTGGAGCCGGACAAGGCCACCATCGGCTTCTCCGAACCCATTACCGTCCGGCTCGACGCGGCCTTCCCCATCCGGGTGGACTACGCCGAAGGGCAAGCCCAGGCTCGCAGTGGCACGCGCGTGTGGTTCGGCGAGTGGGAGGCTGGGGTGCGCGAGCTGGATGAGCAGGGCGCCCTCTCGGTCGACCTTCCCGCGGACCTTGGCGCCGCGGCCTATGACGTGCGCGTGGCCCTGGCCGATGGGCGTGAGACCACGAGCCCCCGGGGATTCACGCTCGTGAGTCAGGACGCGGGCACGCCGGACGCCGGTCCCGATGGCATCCCCGACGGAGGCGTCTACGTCGCGGATGGAGGCACGGAGCCCGACGCGGGTCAGGATCCGACCCGGCCGATGGGCGAGGGAGACATCACCGGCTACGAGTTCGAGCCCATCTCGGACCAGGACATCGGCCAGCCCTTCGCCATCACGGTCCGCGCCGTGGGCCCGCGCGCCGCGGACTTCACGGACAAGGTCGACCTGTCCATCAGCAAGAACAACGGCAACGTGAGTCCCACCTCCTTGGACAGGTTCGTCGGGGGCCTCTGCGTGCAGAGCATCGCCATCGACGCGCAGGGCGCCAACGTGGTGCTGACCGTGACGGACCGCTTCGGCGTGCAGGCGTCCTCCAACGCCTTCAAGGTGAAGTAGCCCGTTCGGCTCGACAGGGCGCGGGCCGACGCAGCATGCGTGCGCCATGTCGCCAGCAGCGGCGCAGGCACCTCACACGGCTTCACCGGCGCAGGCGCGCCACCTCCGGCAGCGACGCCCACGCCTCGGCGCTACCCGTTCAACCCAGCGTGCGCCGGAGCAGGTCACGCGCGCGCGCCATGTCCTCCGGCAGCGGCGCATCCACTCCGCGAGCCTCCACGCCCGGCAGCGCGGGCCACTCCACTCGCGCGGCATGCAGGGGCGTGCGCTCGAGGACCACGCCGTCGCCCTGCCCTCCCAAATCCTTCTCCGTCAACGCCGTGTCGCGGCCGTACTGGTGGTCCATCAACAGCGGATGCCCCAGCGACAGCAGGTGCACGCGAATCTGGTGCGTGCGGCCCGTGAGCGGCTCGGCCTCCACGAGCGTGGCCTTGTCGAAGCTCTCCACCGGCCGCACCCGCGTGCGTGACGGCTTCGCCTCCGCCTCGCCTGGCCTCGCCACCCGCATGCGGCCCTTGCGCGCGGCGATGAGCGGCGCGTCGACGAGCGACGGCGCGTCGATGCGGCCCTCCACCAGCGCGAGGTAGCGCTTGCGCACCTTGCCGGACTCGAACGCGATGGACAGCGCGCGGTGCACGGCCGCGTCGAGCGCGAACACGAGCGCGCCCGACGTGTCCCGATCCAACCGGTGCACCACGAAGATCTTCCGTCCGCGCTGGGACTCCAGTGCGTCGCGCAGCGAGGGCCCGCCGTCCCGCCCGGGGATGACGGGCACCCCGGGCGGCTTGTCCACCACCAGCACCCCTCCCCCTTCGAAGAGGATGCGAGGCTCGGTCACTCGTACTCCGACGCCGGCACGACGGTGATGGGCCCCAGGCCCTTCAACTGCTTCTTCACCGCGGCCGCGTTGCCCAGCACGACAATCGTGGGCGGCTCCGCGAAGCAGTACTTCTTCGCCACCGCGGCCACCTGCCGGGGCGTCACCGCCTTGAGCCGGTCGCGGAAGCGCAACACCCAGTCATCCCCCAACCCGTTCAACCGGATGTCGGAGATGGCGCTCGCGATGGACTCGTTCGTCTCCGTGCGCAGCGGATACAGCCCGCCCATGTACGCCTGCGCGTCGCGCAGCTCGGTCGGCTTGAGGCCGGCGTCGCGCACCTTGGCGATCTCCCCGAGCGACACGTCGATGATCTCCCGCGTCGACTCCGTCTTGGTGAAGGTGGACAGCGCGAAGATGCCGGCCGCGTGCATCGCGTCGAACCAGCAGCCGATGCCGTACGTGAGGCCCCGGTTGACGCGGACCTCGTTCATCAGGCGCGACGTGAAGCCGCCGCCCAGCGCGGTGTTCATCACCGCCGCCGGGAAGTAGTCCTCGTGCCCCGCGCGATAGCCCGGGCCGCCCATGCGCACCTGCGACTGCGTCTGGTCCGGCTTGTCCACCACGATGACCCGCCCCGCCTTGGCCACCTTCTCCAGCGGAGGAATGACGGGCGCCTTGTCCGGCCCGCCCGTCCAACCGGCGAAGGCCTCCTCGGCCGCCGCGGCCACCCGGCCCGGGTCCACCGAGCCCACCACGACCAGCATGGCGACCTTGGGCCCCAGCCGCTCCTGGTGGAAGCGCACCACGTCCTCACGGGTGAAGGTGCTCACCGTCTTCACCGAGCCGCTCACGTTGTGCCCATAGGGGTGCTTGCCCCAGAGCGCACGCACGAGGGCGCGGTCGGCGATGACGGACGGCTCATCCAGGTCGTTCGCGAACTGGGCCAGCGCGCGCTCGCGCGCATCGGCGACCTCGGACTCCGGGAACGTGGGCTCCATCACCAGCTGGCCCATGACGCCCAGCATCTGCGCGAAGTGCTCGGCCGGGGTGGTGATGGCGACGGACAGCGTGTCCTCGCCCACGCCCACGCCCAGGCTGGCGCCGACGAACTCCACGGCCTCGTCGATGGCCTGCGCGTCCAGCCGCCGCGTGCCCCGGCGCAGCAGCTGGCCCGCGAAGTCCGCGATGCCGTGCTTGCCCTCGGGGTCCGTGGAGCTGCCGGCGCGAATCACCAGCCGCATGGACACCAACGGCAGCGGCCCGCGCTCGGCGACGATGACCTTCAGGCCGCTGGACGTGGTGCTCTCATGCAGCGTGGGGAACACCAGCTCCCGGCTCGTCGAGGCGACGGCGGACGCGGTCTTCCGGGAGGAGGACTTCTTCTTCGCTGCCCGGGCCGGGGCCTTCTTCACGGCGCGGCGAGGG
Source organism: Myxococcus sp. AB025B (assembly GCF_006518215.1). Taxonomy (NCBI): domain Bacteria; kingdom Pseudomonadati; phylum Myxococcota; class Myxococcia; order Myxococcales; family Myxococcaceae; genus Myxococcus; species Myxococcus sp. AB025B. The sequence continues at coordinate 2,616 of NZ_SRLW01000298.1, read as the reverse complement.
GCGGCGGACTTCTTCGAGGTTCGGCTCTTGCGAGAGGCCATGGAGTCTTTCTGGAGTCGGTCCGGGCTCACGCCTCGGAGGGCGCGGGCAGCAACGTCACGACGGAGCGGCGCTCGGGGATGAGGTACTTCCTGACGGCGGCCTGCACCTGCTCGCGGGTGATGGACGCGTAGGCGGACGGCAGCGTGAGCACATGGCGCCAGTCACCCAGCAGCGCCTCGTAGTTGCCCATGGCGTGGGCGCGGCCGTTGTTCGTGCCCAGCTCGCGCAGGTGGTCCGAGCGCAGGTTGTTGAGGGCCTTCTGCAGCTCGCGCTCCGTGATTCCGTCGCGCGCCAGCTTCTCCAGCTCCGCGTACAGCGCGGCCTCCGCCTTCTGCGGATCGGAGTCCGGCATCAGCTCCAGGAAGAAGAGGATGGTGCCCGGGTCGATGCGCCAGGACCAGTCCAGGCCCACGCCCACCACCACCTTCTGCTCGTACAGCAGCGAGCGCGTCAGCCGGCTCCCCTCGCCCTTGGTGAGCACGTACTGCGCCACGTCCAGCGCCAGCGTGTCCTCGTCCCGGGCCGCGGGGCCCTTGTAGCCGATGACGACGGCGGGCGACTGCGCGGGGTGGCGCACCGTGGAGCGGCGCTCGCCGCGCTGCTCGGGCTCCGCGTTGATGACGGGCTGGGGCGCGGGGCCCCGGGGGATGTCGCCGTAGTAGCGGCGCACCAACGCCAGCGTCTTCTTCGGGTCGATGTCCCCGGCGATGTAGAGGATGGCGTTGTTGGGCGCGTAGTAGGTGCGGAAGAAGTTCTGGCAGTCCTCGCGGGTGATGGCCTCGATGTCCGCCATCCAGCCGATGACGGGCCAGCGGTACGCGTGGGCCTTGTAGACGAGCGAGCCGAGCTCCTCGTCCATCATCCCGCCGATGTCGTTGTCCATGCGGACGCGGCGCTCCTCCTTCACCACCTCGCGCTCGCTGGTGAGCATCTCCTGGGAGATGCGCAGGGAGCGCATCCGGTCCGACTCCAGGTCCAGCACCGTCTCCAGCGCGTCCGACGAGAAGTCGTCGTAGTACACCGTCATGTCGTGGGACGTGTACGCGTTGGAGCTGCCGCCGTTGGACTCGAGCGTCTTGTCGAACATCTTGGGGCCGTACTTCTTGGCCCCGTTGAACATCATGTGCTCGAACAGGTGGCTGATGCCGGTGATGCCGGGGCGCTCGTTGCGGCTGCCCACGTTGAAGAAGGTATAGAGGCTGACGACGGGGGCCAGGTGGTTGGCCAGCAGGCGCACCTGGAGGCCGTTGGGCAGCGTGGCCTCATGCACGTCGAACAGCGACTGGAGGGAGGGGTCCGCGGCGCGGGCGGGAACCGACGTCTTCGAGGGGGCCTTGCGCATAGACCCCCACCGTATACAGGGCGCGGCTACAGGTCCACGACCCCTTCACGCAGGGCCATCACCACCGCCTCCACGTGGGAGTTGACCCCCATCTTCCGGTAGATATGGGACAGGTGCGTGCGCACCGTGCGCCGCTCCAGCGTCATCACCTGCCCCACCTCCGCGTTGGACAGGCCCTTGGCCACGTAGCGCAGCACCTCGAACTCGGTGGGCGTCAGCTTCCAGGGGTTGTCCGCCTTCTTCTCCGGCGTGGCGGGCTTGCCCTGGATGGACTGGAAGTAGTTCCAGAAGCGCCGGGCGATGATGGGCTCCAGCACGGTGCCGCCGCCCATGACCTCGTGGATGCCGGAGCGGATCTTCTCCGGGCCCACGCGCTTGACCAGGTAGCCGGACGCGCCCGCCTGGATGGCCTCGTAGACCTTCTGCTCGTCGTCGAAGGACGTGAGGATGAGGATCTCCACCTCGGGCGCCTGGCGCTTCACCTTCTGCGTCACCTGGATGCCGTTGATGCCCGGCAGCTCCAGGTCCAACAGGACCAGCTGCGGCCGGACGCGGACGATGTCCTCGACGGCGGCCTCCCCTTCCTGGCTGCTGCCCACCACCTCCAGCTCGTCGAAGGTGCTCAGCACCTTGAGCAGGTTCTTGAGCAGCTGCGGCTGGTCCTCGACGACGAAGATGCGGGTGGGGTCCATGGCGTCAGTCACCGTCGGGGAGCGGGGCGGAAGTCGACCACGAGCGAGGAGGTCACCTTCCCTCGTCGGATCTGAACGGACAGGGGCATGCGCTCGCCGGTGGTGCGCGCGACCAGCTCCAGCTCGTGCGCGCCGACGCGCAGGGGATAGCGCTTGAGGGGCGTGGTCCTGCTGATGAGCTTCCCGTCCAGGTACACCTTGGCGGGCTCGTTGGTCGTGAGCGTCAGGTAGCCGCGCTGCGAGGCCGGAATCGCCTTCGCGGGGACGACCTCCTCCTCGGACTCCTCCGCGCGCGGCTCCGGCTCCCGCTCCACCACCGCGGCCTTCGGCGCAGGCGCGGGCCGGGGGATGGGGATGGCGGGCGACGGGCCCGTGCCGATGGGCTCGACCTCGTCCTCGGCGGGCGCTTCGGAATCCCCCAGCCGCCACGCGGCGACCAGGAACGTCGCGAACCCCACCAGCGCCAGCACGCCGGCGATGGCGAGCCAGCGTCCCCGGCGCGCCTCCGTCGCGAGGATGAGCCGCGCGCGGGTGCTCGGG
>NZ_SRLW01000297.1:0-12116 GCF_006518215.1 Myxococcus sp. AB025B | reverse complement strand
ACCTTCGGCGGGGCCGGGGTGGGGGGCGGCGGCACCGGCGCCGTCGTCCCTCCGGGCGGAGACTGCTTGAGCACGTAGGTGATGCCGGACACGCGGCAGGTGCCCTCGATGCAGCCGAAGCCGGGGAAGGGCGCGTCGCCGAACTGCTCCACCCAGCCGGCTCCCAGCACCAGCGGCTCGAAGAGCGCCCGGCGGTCCTTGCCCGTGCCCAGGAACGCCTCCAGCCGCCCCTCCGCGTCCACCGCCAGCTCCACGTTCACCGGGCCCGCCTTGGGGGACTCGATGCCGAGCATCGCGCCCCGGCGCTCGCCGAGCGCCCACTCCAGCCGCAAGGGCTCGCCCACGCCGTTGTGCACCAGCGCCACGTAGCGGCCCGTGCTGCCCAAGAGCAGCATGGACGCGGTGGGCGGCGGGGAGGGCTGGTAGAGGCTGAACATGTCGCGCAGGCGGCGCTCGAAGGTGAGCGGCGGCGCCTGCGTGAGCAGCTGCGCCGTGAGGCTGAGGCTGTCGCCGTCCCGGCGCGTGACGTCCACGCGCACCCGGCCCACGCCCTGCGCGTCGTCCTGCCAGGGGAAGACGAGCGTCTTGTCCTCGAGCGTGACGGGGCGTCCGGCCACCACCAGGCTCTGCTCCGCCAGGCCCTCGCCCAGGGTGAGCCTGCGCCGCTCGGGGTTGGACTCCTCGCGCCCGGGCACCGGCTGGATGCGCGGCTCGCCCAGGTAGGCCATGAGGGTGGCGCCCGGCGCGGACGCCGCGCGGCGCTCGCCGCTCAGATAGAAGGCCGTGCCCAGGACGAAGCTCGCCGCCAGCACCATCACCACCGCGGCGGCCTGCATGGTGGTGCGCACCACCTTGCGCACGCCCGCCTTGAAGCGCTGCACCCGCGTCTGCTTCACCGGCAGCATCGACGGCAGGCTGCCGGGGACGAGCAGCTCCAGGTCCGCGATGAGCGCCGCCACCGACGGGTAGCGGTCCTCCGGGTCCGGCTTGAGGCACTTGGTGACGATGCCGTCCAGGCGCGCGTCCAGCCCGGGCTTGCGCTGCGAGGGCGGGTCGAACGTGCCCAGCGGCACCTCGCCGGTCAGCCACTCGTAGAGGATGACGCCCAGCGAGAAGATGTCCGCGCGCGCGTCCGCGTTCTTCGCGTCCACGCGCTGCTCGGGCGCCATGTACGACAGCGTGCCCATGGACACGTGCGTGGACGTCAGCGCGTAGCGCGACGAGGGGCTGGCGTCATCCAGGAACGAGGCGAGCCCGAAGTCCGACACCTTGGCGATGCCGCCGGCCTGCTGGTCCAGCAGGATGTTCTCCGGCTTCAGGTCGCGGTGGATGACGCCGCGGCCGTGCGCGTACTCGATGGCCCGGCAGATTTCGAGCATGCGCCTGAGCGCGCCCATCATGTCGAACTGGGACTGGCGGATCAGCTCGCGCAAGGACGGGCCGTCCACGAACTCCATCACCAGGTAGTAGGTGGAGTCCGTCTTCCCCTTGTCGACGATGGAGACGACGTGGGGGTGGCTCAGCGCGGCGAGCGCCGCGGCCTCCTTCTGGAAGCGCGCGATGAAGGACGGGTCCTTCGCCAGCTCCTGGTTGAGCAGCTTCACCGCCACCGTGCGCCCGAGCGACAGCTGGGTGGCCTTGTGGACCTCGCCCATGCCTCCGGTGCCCACGAGTTTTTCCAGGCGGTAGCCGCTGATGAGGTCCGGGGAACGAGGCCGGCTGATCGCCGTCGGGTCGATGGAGGACATGGCGGTAGACAGGGGGCCGCCAGGGTAGCAGAAACCCTCGACGCACGGGGCCAGGGCTCGAAGGGGTGGGGTCGCACGGCCCCTCTCCCGCCCGGAGACCGGGGAGGCTTGTGGCTAGTGGCCGGACGCCGGCGTGCGGCCCACCGCGGCCCTCAGGCTGTTGCGCACCTGGTCCAGCGAGGAGCGCATCTGCCCGTGGCGCACCGCCGCCGCCACCGCCCGCGACAGCGACTTGAGCAGCGACACGTCCTCGGGCTTCCAGGCCCGGGGCTGCCGGCAGTCCTCGAACACCGCCACGCCCCACCACTGCTGGCGCGAGGGGTTGATGGGGCACAGCAGGATGGAGTGCGTCCCCTGCCGCTCGAGCAAATCCCTCATCATCGGCGGCGCGTCACGGGTGGGGCACGCGACCACCATCCCCGCCTCCAGCATGTCCACCCAGCCCGGCGCGAAGTCCCGGAACGAGAACGCGCGCAGCACGGGGTTGGCCAGGGGCGACGCGGTGGGCGGCTCCGCCCAGGCGTAGCGCAGGTCCGTCACGAACCGGCCGTACGTCTGCGACACCCGGTTCTCGAAGATGTAGGCCCGGTCCACGCCCATCGCGTGCCCCACCAGCCCCAGCGACTCCACCGCGGTGGCGGGGCAGAGGCCCTTCTCCAGCAACAGCTTCGAGGCTTCCGACACCTTCGAGAAGGCTTCCACCATGGGGGTGACTCCAGAAAAGACGGATTTGCAATGGGGTTCCGCAGGAATCCGGAACCAACTGTCATCCTCTGAAGTCGCATTAAGCGCGATTACTGTGTTTCTGTCAAATCCCAGCTTTGCTGAAAATCAAGAGCTCGTCACGGAGACAATGACCCGGGCGGGGTATAGATGACACAGGTGACTTTCCGAGGGAGGCGACCTGGCCGTGAAGTGTCCGGGTGATGACAGACCCCGAAATGCCACGAGGGCGCCCCCCCTTGGAAAGGGCGCCCTCGCGGGGATTCCTCGAAGTGAGGAAATCGAGACTACTTGGTCTCGGCGGCCGTCTCGGCCTTGGGGGCGGCCTTCTTGGCCTTCTTGCCCTTGGCGGGCTTGGTCTCGGCGGCGGGCTTGGCCTCGGCCGTCTCGGGCTTGGCCTCCTCGGCCTTCATCTCGGCGGCGGGAGCGGGCTGCGCCTCGGCGGCGGCGGGCTTGGCCTCCGCGGCGGCCGGAGCGGGGGTGTTGGCAAACGCGGTGGCGGCGGCGAGCAGGGCGGCGGCGAACACGGTCTTCATGGAATGCTCCGTTGAGGCAGGACGACGCAGGATTGCGCCGTATCAGCGGGCAGGCGCTTGAGCAGCGGGCGTGCCAGCGAGGCCTTCCGAGGCAAGCGCGCGTGCTGTCGTGCGCGTGCTGGGGAGGAAATCCTCAGTTGAAGCTCCAACATTGGGGGCTTGCTCCCCAGACGGGCGCATGTCGCTTTGACGACACCGGGCCACTTGAGCAAGCTGCGCACGCGTCCTTTGCTGCAACAGGACACGAGCCCGTCGCACCTCGTCGCGAATCTCTCGCGACCGCGGCGCGGGAGAGACGGTGTATGCGGTCCCTGTGGTTCGCGATGGCGACGGCGGTGGCATGGCTGGCGACAGGGTGCGCGCGAATCCCGCCTGAGCGCCTGGAGGCGCAGGTGCTGGAGACGCTGCACTGGCAGCGCCAGTACGAGGCGGAGCGCGAACGCATGGAGTCGGTGGCGGTGAAGCTGGCGGCGCTGGAGTCGGCCATCGAGCGGCTCAAGCAGGAGCGCGCGGAGGCGGAGCAGGGCCGCGCGGCGCTGATGGAGGAGCTGGCGCGCACGGAGGCGGACCGGCACGCGCTGGAGGAGCACAACACGCAGCTGCTCGCGCGGGAGCGGGAGCTCAACGAGCTGCGGGAGATGCACGAGCAGCTGTCGGACGTCTTCTATGAGTCGGCGCTGGAGCGGGCGCGGCGGCGACTGCCGTCGGCGCGGCAGCCGGATGCTCCGGCGGCAGGCGACGGGACGGCGGCGCCCTGAAGGAAGGACGCGGGTCCTCGGCCCGTGCTCCGTGGTACAGGACGACCCTGGTGAGCACCCGCAAGTCCATCCGCGGCTATCGCGCCGGCTTCTTCTTCGTGGTGGCCCTGCTGTCGGCCGTCACCGCCTTCATGTTGTGGACGGAGGTGCGCACGGGCGCGCAGGTGGACGCGCTGGTGAAGCAGGCGCTGGAGCGCGCCGGCCTCATCGGGCGCATCCGCGTGGACGCGCTGTCGCTGGAGTCCGCGATTGAGGCGCACATCCGCGCGACGGACGACCGGGAGCGCGGCGCGGCCGACGCGGTGATGGAGGAGATCCTCACCGACATCCGCTTCGCCTCGGAGGCGTACACGCGCAACCTGCCCTCGGGCGACAAGGCGATGTGGGAGCGGTTCAACGCCGCATGCCAGGGATTGGCGGACCAGGTGCGCGCGGCGGCGGTGTTCTCGCAGCGGCGCGAGGCGGACCGGGCGCGGCGTCACCTGGCTGAGCGCATCCGACCGGTGGCCGCGCAGCTGGACGCGCTGGGCGAGTCGCTGTCCGAGGAGAACGCGAACGAGGCGCGCCGGCTGGTGGGGCGGCTGGCCGACCTGCGCGTGCGCAACACGGCGCTGGGCGCGGGCACCACGCTCCTGGCCATGCTGCTGTCGGTGCTGGTGGGGTGGCACATCACGCGGCTGCTCCAGCGCCAGGACGCGACGATTCAGGGACAGCTGGAGGAGCTGGGGCGGCACAACCAGGAGCTGGACGCCTTCACGCGCCGCGTGGCGCACGACCTCATCAGCCCGCTGGCGCCGCTCAAGGGCTACCTGACGCTCATCCGTCGCACGGGCGCGGTGAAGGACGCGGGCGCGCTGGAGATGCTGGCGCAGTGCGAGTCCAGCGCGGTGCGCATGGGGGAGCTCATCGAGGCGCTCCTGCGCTTCTGCCGCGCGGGCACGCGGGGTGAGCGCACGGTGGGCGAGCTGGACACGGCGGTGACGACGGTGTTGCTGGAGGTGTCGCAGGTGGCGGCGCTGCAGAACGTGGCGTTGGACCGGGCGCTGGAGGCGGGCGTGGCGGTGGACTGCCCGGGGCAGCTGTTGCAGGTCGCCGCGCGCAACCTGCTGACGAACGCGGTGAAGTACTCGGCGGGGCGGCCCGACGCGAAGGTGACGGTGAGCGTGGCGACGGACGGGACGGACGCGGTGCTCGAGGTGGCGGACAACGGCATCGGGATGGGGCCCGCGGTGTTGACGTCGTTGTTCCAGCCGTTCTTCCGCGCGCCGGAGGTGCGCTCGCTGCCGGGGCATGGGTTGGGGTTGGTCACCACGAAGCGGGTGGTGGAGGCGCACGGGGGGACGCTGGCGGTGCGCTCGGAGGAGGGGAAGGGGACGCGCGTGGTGGTGCGCTTCCCGAAGGTCGCGCGGCAGACGGTGGGAAGCGCCGTCCAGTCCGTGGAGTCGTCCACGGCTTCCGCAATCCGCAAGGTGGCTTCGTGAGCTCAGCGCGCATCCTCGTCGTGGACGATGACCCTCAGGCGAGGGATTTGCTCCAGCGGTTGCTGGGGCCGCTCGGCTCGGTGGCGCAGGCGGCGCACCCCAAGGCCGCGCAGGAGAAGCTGGCGGAGGGCGCGTTCGACCTGGTGCTCACCGACATGGCCATGCCCGAGCCGGGGGATGGGCTGAAGGTGCTGCAGGAGGTGAAGGCGCACCTGCCGGACACGCCGGTCATCGTGGTGACGGCGTTCGGCAACATCGAGGGCGCGCTGGACAGCATCCAGCTGGGCGCGTTCGACTATCTGGCCAAGCCCTTCGACGTGGATGCGATCCTGCGCATCGCGCGCCGGGCGCTCGAGCAGAAGCGACTGGTGGAGGAGAACCGCTCCTTGCGCCAGCAGGTGGACCGCACGGCGCTGGTGGGGCGCAGCCCCGCGCTGCTGGAAGTCTACAAGCAGGTGGCCCGCGCGGCCGCGAGCAACGTGCCGGTACTGATTACGGGCGAGACGGGGACGGGCAAGGAGATGGTGGCGCGGGCGCTGCACAAGCGCTCGCCGCGCGCGTCGGGGCCGTTCATCCCGGTGGACTGCGGCGCCATCACCGAGTCGCTGATGGAGAGCGAGCTGTTCGGCCATGCGAAGGGCAGCTTCACGGGCGCCTCGGGCGCGCGTCGGGGGGTCTTCGAGGAGGCGAACGGCGGGACGCTCTTCCTCGATGAGATTGGCGATGTCGGGATGAAGGTGCAGTCGCAGCTCCTGCGGGTGTTGCAGGAGGGAGAGATCCGCCGGGTGGGCGAGAGCGTGCCGGTGAAGGTGGACGCTCGCGTGGTGGCGGCGACGAACAAGGACTTGAAGGAGCGGGTGGCGGAGGGCGTGTTCCGCGAGGACCTGCTGTACCGGCTGGACGTGGTGCACCTGCACCTGCCGCCCCTGCGTGAGCGGCGCGAGGACATCCCGGCGCTGGTGCAGCACTTCGCGTCGCGGCATGCGCGGGGTGGGGTGAGCCCGGTGGTGACGTCGGAGGCGATGGGGCGGCTGACGGCGTACGACTGGCCGGGCAACGTGCGGCAGCTGGAGAACGTGGTGGCGCGGGCGCTGGCGCTCAACGTGACGGGCGTGCTGGGGCCGCAGGACTTCCCGGAGCCGATTGGAGATGCGCCCAAGCGGCTGACGGGGCTCGCGGGGGACATGCCGAGCCTCGCGGAGCTGTCGCGCCGGTATGCGGCGCATGTGCTCCAGTCGGTGGGTGGCAACAAGAGCGAGGCGGCGCGCCTGCTCGATGTGGACCGCAAGACGCTCTACAAGCTGCTGGATGGCGCGGGCACGGAGACGCCGGAGGCGTAGGCGCCGTGGCTTTCCGCTGCGCCTGCCAAGGGCCGCTCCGGGTGCATGCGAGCTGTCCGGTGATGGAGCGTGTCGCTGCGATGCGCCTTGTCTGGAGCCGTGGAGCCCTCGCAGACTCCGGACCGTGAACGCGCGCTCCCTGTCGACGTTGGCCCTCCTCATCACCTCCACGCAGACCGCCTGTGTCTCGCAGCAGAAGGGGCGCGAGGAGCTGCCCGTGGAGGAGCCTGGAGCTCCGGCGCGGCTGTGGCGGCGCAGCGCGAGCGAGCGCGACTTCGAGCGCTTCACCCGCGAGGGTACGGCGGTGACGGCGGACGGCGCGCTCGTGCTGGAGGCCTCGGCGCGGACCGACAGCGTGCCCGTGCCCGCGGGCCGCTTGGAGGATGGGAGCACGCGCTACCACGAGGCGACCTACCGGCTGGGGAGCGCCGTCTCCGAGGTGCAGCTCGTGCCAGGGGGCTTCAACAGCGTCATCCCGTCCTTCGATGCGCTGACGCCGCCGGGCACGTGGGTGAAGGTGACGCTGGCCGCGCGCATCGAGGGCGTCTGGACGAAGGACTACCACCTGGGGGTGTGGGCCTTCGACAAGGAGCCCGTGGCCCGGCACAGCGTGGAGGGACAGGGCGACGCGGACGGTCAGGTGTTCACGGACACGCTCAACCTCAAGCGTCGCGCGGACGCGCTGCGGATGACGGTGTGGCTGTTCTCGTCGAATCCGGAGGCCACGCCGCGTGTGCGCGCGTTGTCGGCGGCGGTGAGCGACAAGCAGGGTGTCGCGTGGGATGGCGGGGGAGACCGGAGCGTCTGGGGGACGGTGCTGGAGGTGCCCGGCCACTCGCAGATGCTGTACCCGGACGGTGGGCCGGTGTGGTGCTCGCCGACGTCCACCACGATGCTGCTCGCGTATTGGGGGCGCAGGCTGGGTCGGCCGGAGCTGGTGACCACGGTGCCTTCGTCGGCGGACCGGACGTACGACTGGGTCTACAAGGGCACGGGGAACTGGGTCTTCAACACGGCCTATGCCTCGGCGATGGGCGACGGCGCGCTGCATGGCGCGGTGCTGCGGCTGGATGGCTTCGCGCAGGTGGAGCGGCTCATCGCCGCGGGCATCCCGGTCAGCATCAGCATCGCCTACGAGGAGGGAGCGCTCACCGGCTCACCCGTGCGCAGCTCCGATGGGCACCTCATCGTGCTCAAGGGCTTCACGCCCGAGGGCGATGTCGTGTGCAACGACCCCGCCTTCAAGACGGACGAGACGGTGTCGGTGACGTACAAGCGCGAGGAGCTGTGGCGCGCGTGGCAGCACTCGCGGGGCGCGACGTATGTGCTGTGGCCCTCGGGCACCGCGCTTCCTGTCGAGCTGATTGGGGTGCTGCGCTGACCTGCGCGTGGGGCTGTTTCACCGTGAGACAATGTCTCGGGTCTCACGGTGGCTACGGGTTTCCACTCGTGCGGGTGGGGTTGCGGGAGGCTCCATTCCGTTACATGTGACATCCACCGTCGTGGCGGCACGGATTACGCACCCGGGCGGAGTCGTGCGCAGGGGGCCCCACCTCGGACGACGTTGAGCAAGCGGGCGAGCCCTCGTACCGTGTCGTCCACATGCGACGTTGGCTTCAGCTCGCCCTTCTCCTGCCTGGAATCGCCTGCACGCCTTCGTCCAAGACGGAGGAGCCCGGTCCGGCGGGCACCGTCACACCTCCTGGCTCGATGGCAGCCGCCGCGCGTGATGAAGCAGGGTCGCCTGCCGCCGCGAAGGGGCTCGGAGCTGTTCCTGGTGGCGCGGACAGCGTCGGAGCAGCGCCGGCGGCCACTGAGGCGGGACCCTCGAACGGACTCGAAGGCGGCGGACCGACGCAGCCTGGGGTAGCACCGCTCGCGAATCCTCCCTCGGCGCAGGGACTCGCGAACGGTGCGGCCACGCCGAGCGAAACAGTGTCTTCGCCAGTCAGTGTGAACGGTGCCCCATCAGGGCTCGGGGCGGCGCCCACCGCGAATCCCTCCGCACTCGGCGACACGGCTCGCGCCGATACGCCAGTCCCTTCCGCGCAACCCTCCTCGGTGGTTCCCCCGGTCGACGGAGGTACACCCGTCACCGCCGCGACACCCGGTGAGCTGCTCGCGGCCTGGAACCGCACGGCGCCGGTGCTCGACACGGATGGCGGTCCCTCGCGTCCCGTCGTCGCCACGCAGCCCCCACACTCCGACGCCCCCTCCGCAGGCCACGAGCCCTCGCTCTCCATCGACCCCGAGCTCAGCGCCACCCCGAAGCCCGAGCGTCAGGAGCTCCTCCCCGAAGAAGACACGGACGCGCCGCCCCCCGCCGAGCAGCTCGTTGTCATCCCCGACCGGAAGAACCCCAGCGAAGAGCTCGTGCTCGGTCCCGACGGTGAGCCCCTCGAGGACACCAGCCTCGTGCTCGACGACCCCTCCCTCGGGCTCGACGGCGAGGACTCCGACCCCACCGCCTCCACCAGCCCCGACGCGGGCTCCGAGCCCGTCGCCATTCCCTACCAGCCCGACGCCGGCTCGCTGCGCGTCCTCCGCTCCATCGCCGTGCGCTCCGAGCCGCGTCAGAGCTCCCCACCCCTGGGCACCGTGGCCCAGGACATGCGCGTCCTGTGGAAGAGCGAGACGGCCATACGCAGCTCCGAGTGCGAGGCCTGGGTCGAAATCCAGCCGCGCGGCTGGGTCTGCGAGCGCTACCTGGAGCAGAACTTCCGCGAGCCCCGCGTGCGCGACCTCCCCCGCCTCCGCGAGGGCGAGCTCACCCCCGGCACCTACGCGCGCGTCGTCGGCAAGCGCGTGCGCGCCTACCCCAGCCTCGCCCTGGCCCGCGCGCGCAGGAAGGGCGTGCTCCTCAAGGGCTCGGTGACGGTGCAGCTGCGCGGACAGGTGCGCGTGGGACGCCGCACCTTCTGGCGCACCACGGATGGCCAGTACCTGGAAGCCCGGGTGCTGCGCGAGTACCGGCCCTCGGCCTTCGTCGGCGTGGACGCGGACCAGATGTCCGAGCTCTCCTCGCCCTTCGCCTGGGCCCAGTCACGACTCAAGCCCACCGCGCCCGTCGTCGTCCGCGTCGCCCCCGACGAGAAGGCCGCGCGCGAGACGGTGCTCCCTCCACGGACGCTCGTCGCCGTGCGCGAGCTGTCCCCCGATGGCCGCTGGGTGCTCATCTCCGAGGACCACTGGGTGTCACGGGATGATTTGCACGTGGCCTGGTTCACCCACGCGCCCCCGGGCGTCGAGCCTGGTGAGCGCTGGCTGGACGTGGACCTGGAGGCGCAGGTGCTCGTGGCCTACGAGGGCGAGCGCCCCGTGTACGCCACGCTCGTCTCCTCCGGGAAGCCCGGCACGGACACGCCCGAGGGCCTCTACCGCGTCTGGATAAAGTTCGCCGAGGCCGACATGACCGGCTCCGGCACCGCGGGCAATGACACCTACCGCGTGGCCACCGTGCCGTGGACCATGTTCTTCGAGCGCGACTACGCCCTGCACACCGCCTACTGGCACGACCGCTTCGGCGAGCCCACGAGCCACGGCTGTATCAACCTCTCGCCGCGCGACGCCCGGCTCCTCTACACGTGGGCCGCGCCGGAGGTCCCCACCGGCTGGTCCATGGTGCACGCCACACCGGAGTCTCCCGGCTCGTGGGTGCGCATCCGGGGACAGGCGAGCCTGCCCCCGAAGCCCCAGAAGGAGCGCAAGGCGCGCGTCGTCGCCAGCACGCGCGGCCTGCGCTGAATCACAGTCGCTTCAGCCCACCACCGACACGGTGACGCGTCGGCGGTGGGGCGACGTGCGGTGCTCCCAGACGTAGACGCCCTGCCACGTCCCCAGGTCCGGCGCGCCGTTCTTCACGGGGATGCTCAGCGAGCTCTGCGTGAGCACCGTGCGCACGTGCGCCGGCATGTCATCGGGCCCCTCCGCGTCGTGGACGAACAGCGGGTCCCCGTCCTTCACCAGCCGCGCGAAGAAGGCCTCCAAATCCCGACGCACATCCGGGTCCGCGTTCTCGCTCAACACCAGGGACGCGCTGGTGTGGTGGAGGAACACGGTGCACAGCCCCTGCTCCAGGCCGCTGTGCTCCACCACCGTGCGCACGTCCGCGGTGATGTCCGTGAAGCCGCGTCCCTGCGTGGACACCGTGAGCTGCTTCGCGTGGTACATGACCTCGTCAGCCTCCCAGCCGGGCCTTCAGGAACGCGGCCACCCGCTTCAACTCCTCTTCATCGATCATGTGCGACCCATCGAAGGGGAAGAAGTCCACGGACAGCCCCGCCTGCACCAACGTGTCGCGCAGGCGCTCGCCGGTCGAGAAGGGCAGCAGGTCGTCATGGCGACCGTGGCCCTGGAACACCGGCAGCCCCTGACGGGCCTTGGCCTTCTGCGTCCACTCGGCTTCCGCGAGCAGCGTGCCCGACAGGATGCACAACCCCGCGGGGCACTCCTCCAGCCGCAACGCCACGTCCGTCGTCACCATGCCGCCCTGGCTGAAGCCGCCCAGGACGATGCGGCTGTAGGGCAGCTTCGTCGCGGCCGACAACGCGGCCACCATGGACATGACGGCCCGTCGCGCGGCGGGCAGGCCCTCCGGGACGCTCTTCCCGTACGTCTCCCAGTCCCGCTCCTGTCCGAGCATGATGGACTCGGGCAGGTGGAACCAGGCGCGCCCGGTGGGATTGCCCCACCGCTCCATCGTCAGCGGCGCGCCAGGGAACACGAAGCGCACGCGCTCCACCAGCGAGGGCTCGACCGACACCAGGAACGGGGCCAGTGAAACCAGGTCCGTGGCCGCGGCGCCGAGTCCGTGGCAGAGCACCACGGCCAGCTCCGGCGTGGCGCCCTCGGACAGCCCGTCCACCACGTTGCAGTCCAGCTCGCCCAGGCGTGTCGCCACGCGGCGCAGCTTGGGCTGGCTCATCACTTCGCCCCGGCCGTGGCCGGCGCGTCCGCCAGGGTGATCTTCTGGATGACCACCGGCTCCACCGGCCTGTCTCCCGGGGCCGTCTTCACCTTGGAAATCTTCTCCACCACGTCGTAGCCCTTCGTCACCTCGCCGAAGATGGTGTGGCGGTTGTTGAGGAAGTCCGTCACCGCCGTGGTGATGAAGAACTGGCTGCCGTTGGTGCCCGGGCCCGCGTTGGCCATGGCCAGCAGGCCCGTCTTGTTGAACGTGCGGCCGCTCTGGAACTCGTCGGCGAAGCGGTAGCCCGGGTCACCGCGGCCGGTGCCCGTGGGGTCTCCACCCTGAATCATGAAGTTCGGAATCACGCGGTGGAAGATGACGCCGTTGTACAGCGGCCGGCCCGTCACCTTCTCGCCCGTGTTCGGGTCCGTCCACGTCTTCTCGCCCGTGGCCAGGCCCACGAAGTTGGCCACCGTCAGCGGCGCGTCCTTGGAGAACAGGCGCAGCTCGATGGTGCCCTGGTTCGTCTCCATCGTCGCCAGCAGGTCCTGCCCGGCCTGGACCTTCTTGGTCCACTCCCCGGTGGCCTCGGGGGCGGCGGGGGGCGGCGTGGCCGCGACG
>NZ_SRLW01000296.1:0-12159 GCF_006518215.1 Myxococcus sp. AB025B | reverse complement strand
CCAGAAGAAGGCGGGGCGTGGGGCGCGGTGGCGGGACTGGGCGTGGATGCGCTGACCGCGACGGTGGACCTGCGGGCCCGTCTGGAGGGACGCGTGCAGCGAGGGGGCTTCCGACAGGGAGCCTTCGGTCCGGACCACGAACTGGCGCGCTTCCAGGTGACGGGCCCGTCCGCCTTGCCGCTGGCGGAGGCGTCCTTTCCGAACGGAGTGTCCGCGTATGGCGAGGTGATTCTCAGTGGGGATGCGGAGCGGCTGGGCACACTGTCGCGACGCCACCTGCGCCTGACGATGGGGGCGGAGGCCTTCTCGTGGGGCCGGGTGGATGTGGAAGGACGCCTGGAGGTGCAGGCCTTCCACCGGAGCCTCACCGTGGAGGTGGGCGGGATGGCGCTCGGCGCGGGTAAGCCAGCCGCGCGTTACCTCGTCTCGGGCGAGGCTCGGTGGCGCTTCTTGAGTGGCCGCCTCTTCGCGGTGGGACAAGGCGGCACGTTGCTGTTCCCGACGGCGGAAGGGTCGCTGCGTCCGGGTGCCTTCGCGGCCGTGGGGCTGGGGGTGGACCATGCGCGCTGAGCGACGTCGGCGCGGCGGAGTGGGCCTGGTGCTGGCCGTGGCGTTGCTGAACGTGGGCTGCGCCTCGTTGCCCGCGAAGTCAGGGACACAAGAAGTACTGAACTTCAGTCCCCATGCCGCATCCACCCATGCAACGTGGAGCGTGGCCCAGGCGTCATCTCCAGAAGGGGTGTCGGCTTCCTCGGCGGCAGGCGCGGCAGTGCCCTTGGGCCTTCGACGCGAGCCCCTGGCGGATGGGGCTGAAGGCGAAGGTGCGCCAGTCATGCAGTCGGTGGCGCGCACTGAGGCCTTCACGTGTGGGGGACGCCCCATGCACTCGGGCTGGCCTCACGTGGAGTCGAGTCGTGAGGCGCTGGAGCCCTTCCTGGCGTGTGCCTCACCCGGCGAGTTCGTGGCCATGCAGCGCGGGGTCGACATGGCCGCGTTGGTGGCATCGCTCACGGACTGGGACGCGGTCCGTCTGGGCGCCTTGGGTCCGATGGATGCACGGGCCTCGGAGGTCCT
This sequence comes from Myxococcus sp. AB025B, assembly GCF_006518215.1. Classification (NCBI taxonomy): domain Bacteria; kingdom Pseudomonadati; phylum Myxococcota; class Myxococcia; order Myxococcales; family Myxococcaceae; genus Myxococcus; species Myxococcus sp. AB025B. The sequence goes on along the minus strand of NZ_SRLW01000296.1, from coordinate 11,085 downwards.
GGGCCGCAAGCGCGCGGCCTTCCTCGTCACGTCCGTGGAGAAGTACGGCGTGCCGTATGCCGAGGTGCTGGCCCTCTTCGTCCTCCACGCGGCCTTCGACGACGAGCTGCGCGAGGTGGTGCGGCTGCTGGCCCGCGACAAGCAATTGGAAGAGACCCTGGGCGCCATGGCCACCGTCCGCGAGGAACTGAAGCGGCGAGGCCTGTCGCTGGAGGACTTCCCCGAGCGGGAAGAGCAAGCACGCGATGTCCTGCGCGGACTGGGTCGAGCGGGCCGGGACATGCTCTCCAGCAGTCCGGCGAGCGATAGCGCTCGGGGACAGAGCCTCTGGGCGAAACGCGCCGAGCTCCCGCCGCCTTATCAAGCAGCCCTGGACGAAGTGCAGAAGGTGCTGGCGGAGCGGCACTACGCGCCAGGAAGCGTCTCGGTGGGAGCCTTCGACCACCTGACCTTCGGCGTACCCGTGGGTTTCTACCATCTGGTCGCCGGGACGGGGCACGGAGCGCGCTCGCTGGCACAGGGCAAATACGAGCGGGCCACTCGCGAGTTGGCGCCAGCCACGCTGATGGTGGCGCTGTATGCCGGAAGCAAGGGCGCACGAGCCCTGGTGAACTCCACGTCTGGTGGACGCAGTGGCCCGCGGCGGCTCTCCGCGCCAGACGCCGAAGCACTGAGGACCGTCGTGAAGGACTTGGAGGAGCAATTCGGCCCCAGCGCGGTCCGCGAAGTCTTCGCCCTCTTACGCGGCGAACGAGAGGTCGCCCGGTTCGCCGCGGTGGAAGGACCGGCTGGCGTCATCGCCTTGCATGAGGCCCGAGGCAGCCTGCCGAAGGCGCAGGCCCTGTTGACGGAGCGGTATCGAGAGCCCGCGAGCGCCAGCGCGGCGCGGGGCCGTGTCGAGCAGCGAAGTGGTGGCAGCTCGTCCCTCCCACCCGAGGCAGCCGGCATCCCCGTCGAGGTGGCGGAAGCAAAGCTGCGGCAGGCGGAGGCCGAGGCTGGAGGCGCGCGGCTGCCCATGAACGCGGGACTCCTTGAGAAGCACAGGGAGGCATTGCAGAAGGCCGTGCCTCCTGGAGCCGAGGTGCATGCCCTCTGGCCGGACTATCTGGCGTACCTGGAGCGGCGCACCGCGGAAATCGGGCAGCGGCAGGCGACGAAGGGGCCGCTGGGGTGGGCGGACTACCAGGTGATGCGCGACAGGTACGCCCGGGGCCTCGCCTTCGAAAGGACGATGGTCGCCCTTCTCATGGAAGACGCGGCCCGTCCGCGGACACAACGGCGATGGCTCCGAGACTTCGAGCAGCCCCGCATCGAGACGCACGTGGGGGTGGTGAAGGCGGACCTGCGATTCGCGGACGCGCTCGTCATCGAGGAGCGCCCTCCACCGGGACAAGCCCCCCGCGTGGAGACCTTCAGCTTCAAGAGTCGGGAGCTCAATCGCCTGGAGAGGAGTGAGCTGACGGCACAACTGAGAGCGGATGCGGGTGACGCCTTGAAATACTACGGAGAGACTGTGGACATAAGGCGGACTGAACTCCAGCGCCGTGGTATGCCGGTCAAAGTCGAGAGGGTCCGCCTCGTCTATGAACGCAAGCTTGCGCCGAGCGATACGGACGTGCTGGCAAGTACGGTGCGGAACGTCAAAACCTACATCAAGGGAGTGGAGGTCTTGTTTCAATGAAGCTGCTGACCCTCGAAGACCTGAACGTCGAAGACACGCTGAGGTTCTCGTTCGATGGGTCATTCAGCCACCGTGGCGCGCTAGAACGCGAATTGGCTCCCTTTCTTCAAGGGGTTGAGTCGCACGCAGGCGATTGGATGCCCGACCTCGTCAAGGGCAAGCGACAGTATGAATATTCACGCGATGCCGTCGTGAGCGCACTGAAGGAGCGCCAAGATCAATATGGGTCGACAGTGGGTTTGTACCGCACGACCTCTCCGGCAGTCTCTTTGACGATCGACCTGGGGCTCGCACACGAGCCCGCGGGGATTCACATCTGGCTTGATGTACAGCCTGTATCATTTTTCAGCGACCAGGGCCGATGTCAGGCGCTCGTAGAGACTGTTCGCGGGTGGAGTTCGACGTACTCGACTCCCTATGCCGTTGCGCACAGTGCCGCGGACAGACAGTTGGCTGACTTCCCCAGGTTTGGTCGCGATGACGAAACGTACGAGAAGCACGGGGCCGACAAGGTCTACGACGTGTTCTGGTTGAACGTCTTCGGTCCCCAGCTCGTGGAGAGCGTGGGTCGTGAGCGGATGCTCTCGACGCCCGCGCACCTCGTGGAGGAGCTGCCCAACGGCTCCGTCCTCCTGGTGCTGCGGCCTACTGCCGCCGACTTCGCGAGCGACGAGGCGCGCGTGGCGCAAGCGCGTGCGCATGTCCACCTGCGGCCGGACCTCGACTTCGACACGGTGCTGAGAACGTTGAAGGCACGTAGCGCCGCGCTCGCTCCGGTGGAGCCTCACTTCCACCCGGACCTCGCACCGCTGCTCTCGCGACTGCTGGACGAGTTCGCCATCAGCGAGCGACAGACGAAGATCGCCGAGCTCAACGCCTTCCAGCCACCAGAGCCGGAGGAGTGGCTGCCAACTGCGTTGTCGCCCGACGTGGAGAGCCCGGAGCCCCTGCTCGCGTCCTACGGAGCGCTGTCCGAAAGCCTCGTGGCGGCCCTGCACACAAAGGTGCCCTCCATCACGGAGGAGACGGTGGAGTCACTGACGGACCTGGACTTCTACTTCTGGAGGGAGAGCTTCCCGGAGCGGTACGAGCGACAGCTCATCGATGGGCACACGGCCCCCGCGCTCGGAGCCTATCTGGCGGCGGTGCTGGTGCGACGGCTAGGCGGCACGTGGCTGCCACGGCAGAAGCAGGAAGAATCCCAGGTGCGAGTCGGCAAGCGCGTCTGGCTCCCCTTCCTCCGCGCCCGTCGGTACATGCAGTCCCGTCAGTCCCTGCTGGACTACTCGCTCACCCAGTTCTTCCGTGCGGTGGCGCGACACCAGGCCTGAGCCAATATTTCCATCTCACGACAACCATTCCCGAGCCCAGGGAATGCGGCTGAAAAAGCAACGACTCCAGGTCGACGGTCTCCGGCTGGAAATGAGCACGGCGTCGCCCGGGTAGCCCTCCCGCGCGGAATCCTCCGCGCATGGGAGGACACATGTATCGAATCATGATGAGCACGGCGTTGATGGTGGGACTGGGCGGAGGCTTCACCCTGGGGGCCTTCCCGCTGGCGGCGGAGGCCGCGGGCCCCTCCATCCCGCCCATCTGCAGCAGGTCCCAGTGCCAATACCAGTGCAGCCTGTCGGGTGCGAATGGCGCCTGTATCAATGGGATGTGCCTCTGCTACATCGACGTCTGACACCCCGGGTCGCTGAAAACACCGCGCCCACCTCGAGCCCCTGTTGCAAGGGCCCGGGTGGGCGTCGGAATCGTCAGGCCCGACTCACGGCGCCGGCAGCGGACTGAAGCTGGCGTCGTTGGGGCCCGAGGCCCCCCAGTTGTTCTGCCGGACGTTGAGCGTCCGGTACGTGAGGGAGCTCTCCCACTCACCGATGAGGATGAGGAAGGAGGGCGTGGCAAGCACCCTGCCCCGGATGAAGCGCTGCAGCGAGGACTCGCCCGTCGTCCGCACGCCCAGCCACGTGTACGCCGGGGACGTGTTGGACACGGGCGGAGAGAAGGCCACACCCGCCGCGGGCTCGGTGGCCGTCAGGAACGACGCCCCCGTGAGGAGCGGCGAGAAGTCCCCCCGACTGAAGCCATCCTCCAACATCGAATAGGCCCCGAAGTCGAGCGGCGTCGGCGCGCTGGCCGAACAGTGGATGAAGCGCAGGAACGCCGACGGAGGCACCTCCGCCGCGAACCGCTCCCTCACCACCGTGAGCGTCGGCGAGGCGCCCTGTCGTCCACACAGCACGCCCAGGTAGCGGCCACCGGCCTCCAGCGGCCCGCTGTTCGCGGACTCGAGCACCGCCTGCCCGGGCTGACCATTGACGGTGACGCGCACGGGAACGCCCGTCTCCGACACGGGCAGGTCCGCCACCTTCGGCGACGTGCCGTAGGTGATGCCCGTGGCGATGTTGAGCGACTGGTAGACGACCTGGAGCGAGGACGCCGTGCCTCCGGGCGTCGCGGGCAGCAGCCCGTTGAAGAAGTAGATGAGCGGCCCGCGCCGCAGCCGCACGACCTGGTCCTGCTTCGCGGTGATGATGAGTAGCGCGGAGGCCCCATCATCCGGCAGCGTGCGCCGGTCCTCACCGGTGTTGATGACGTAGTACGCCCGCCCCTCCTCGAGCGTCCGCGGCGGCAGGTTGTAGTACAGCCATCCACTCTGCGAGGGCGTGAAGGCCGGGCTCGCCCCCGTGACGCTCACCCTCGCGTCCTCCCGTGGAACCCGCACCCCCTCCTCGTGCTCGTCCACCGAGTAGGCATTGACCGTGTTGCCCTCGTAGGGATTGCCCGCCTCGTCGGCCAGGCGACGCGTCGCCGTCGCGGAGGTGACCCGGTCCGCCGACATGAAGCGCACCCGCACCTGGTCCGGCTCCGTCTCGCCCCCCAACGCGTCATCCCTCAACACCACCAGGCGAGGACGGTCCGGTCGCTCCTGTCCCACCTGGAGCAACGAGCCCGCGCCCACCACCGTCACCCACGTCCCCGCCTCCAGCGTGAAGCCCACCTGCGCGAGCACCGGAGCCGACTCGCCCCCTTCCGCGTCTCGCGCCACGAACACCACCTCCTGCGTGTCGCCCGTGAGAATCACCTCCTGGAACGCGGTCACGGCCTCGCTCCCCGCCTCCACCGAGGTGAACAGCTTCGAGTCCCCCACGTGCAGGTCCACCGAGAAGGGCGCCCAGGGCTGGTCCGTCACGTCCGTGGGATTGCCCTTCGAACCCAGGAAGGCATTCACGAAGCGCACCCGCGCCCGAGGCCGCGTGTCCGGCCCCGCGTCCGGCATCCCCGCATCCGGAGGCCCCGCGTCCGGGACGACAGGGCCCGCATCCGGTGTCCCCGAGTCCGGGACGACAGGCCCCGCATCCGGTGCCCCCGCATCCGGTCCACTGTCGACAGGGCCGGGCCCGGAGTCCCGTCCCGAGTCCGGCACGCCCGAGTCGGGCCTCGGGTCCTCGGAATCATCTCCACACCCGATGGGCCCCACCGACAACAGGCCCGCCAGCATCAACAACCACACACGCAGGAGTCTGCTCTGGGTCACGTTGTCACTCCGGAAGAAAGGACTCACACGGCCAGGGCCGCTCACGGCGTCACTCCGCGCTCACACTCGGTCCGCAGGGGATGGATGGCGCTCGCGCCACGCGACAGCTCGTCACGCAGGTAGAAGTAGGCCATCACCCCCACGTTGAACTGCGCGCGCTGCAGCCACTCGGTGAGCGCGGGCTCCTGTCCGCCGCGCACCGCGTCCGTCAGCACATTGTCGAGCGTGCAGACCTCCTCCCACATGCGCACGCCGCCCACCGCGTTGCGGTTGCCACTGGGAGGCTCCGCCGACGCGGTGCCGAAGTTCCCCGTGCGGATGAGGTCACACGCCCCACGCCCCGCACCCAGCATGTTCGCGCCCCACTTGCTCCAGTCCGAGGCGCGCGGCGAGAAATCGATGTCCACCTCGCCGTATTTGATCCACGCGCTCATGAACTCCGGCGTGAACTGCACCGTCGTCCCACCCGACGCCATGTACGCCAGGTAGCGAGCCGCCCCATGGGGGTTCAGGGTGTCGAACAACCCCAGGTTCGACACCCCGTCCGTCGCGCCGAACATGCCGCTGACCAGGTTGGCCACGCGGCCTCCATTGAGCGCCACCAGCACCTTGGCCGCGCCCGTCTGTCCATCCCCCGCGCGTCCGTGACAGTTGGCGCAGATGCCCTGGTACGCGGTGGCCCCCGGCGTGGAGTAGTACAGCTCACCCCAGGGCGCGCGCGGGTTGCCCAGCGCGTTCACCATCCACTTGTCGCGCGAGTCGTTCCACGGGTCATGCCCGTCGGGAGGGCTGCTCCGCGTGGGGAACGAGCAGACGCGCTTGGGCTGCCACCAGTTGGTGGGGAAGCGCTTCTTCGCCAGCTGCTCGTGGCGCTCGGTAATCGCGTACCGCGTGAGGAACTCGAACGGCCCGTGGCCGATGGCCTGACGCCAGTCGTGTCCGCGCGGCTCGTACGGCACCTTGTCCGTGAAGTCCTCGGCAATCCAGGTGACGTCCGCCGGGTCCGAGCACGAGCCCGCCACCGCGGTGTCCGCCTGCCGCAGCCGAGTCCGCACCGCCTCCAGCTTCGCCTCCGGGCTCAACGACTTCTCCGCGGGCCACTCGAGCGTCGCCAGGTAGCGCGCCACCAGGAGCGACGCGCGGCAGTCCTTGCCCGGCACGTTGGTGGGCATGTGGATGACGCGCGCGTCCGTGTCCCGCGCCACGCGCTGGTACAGCGTGCTGGACGGCGTACGGAGGACCAGGTCCTGCTGGAAGTTGGGCACCTCGCAGTCCGCGTATACGCGCTGCCCGTTGCTCTCCTTCACGCCGCACGGGTTCCAGCCGAACAGGATGCCCTCCGCCGTGAAGTCCAGCGAGGCGATGGCCGGGTTGCTCCGCACCCCGAACCCGTTGGGGCTGTGACACTGGCCGCAGTTGCCGACGAAGTACCCCTGCAGCTCCAGCGCCGCCTTCCGGGCCTCCTCCGACACGGGCAGTGCGCGGGCCTCCGCGAAGCGCTCCAGCCGGGGCAGGTGCTCCTCCAGCGCCGCCAGCTCGCGGAAGGCGGGCACGCCGGTGACGACGCCGTAGCGCACCAGCCGGTCCATCTGGTTCAGCTCGTCCTCTTCCACCAACGTCTTCGCGTCCACGCCCGCCTCGCCCGAGGCACGGCGGTTGAGCTGGAGCGGCGTGAAGCCGAGGACGAAGTTCCGGGCCTCCGCGCCCGTGTGACATTGGACGCAGCGGTGCGCCCCGGGGACGGCGTAGTTGCGCGTGGCGCCGCCAATCTCGAACGCCTTGTAGACGAGGACCCGGTCCGAGAACGGCGCGTTGTCCCGGTAGCGCAGGTCATGCAGCTCCGCCACCGTCTCGTCCTCGTTCCAGAGGTAGGTGCCGAAGAGCGACTGGTCCCACGGCTCGCGCACCACGATGAGCCGCGTCTCGATTCTGCGATAGCGCCGGTGCCCGTCGCCGTCCGACACCGCCTTGAAGAACGTCTTGTAGAAGCGCGTGTTCGGCGGGACGTGGAACCGCTTCGTCTCCGCGTCGTACCGGATGGACTGTCCCGCGGGGACGTGGACCAGCCGCAGCTTCTTGGCGCTGTCGGAGAAGAGCGGGTACGTGGGCGCGAAGGCCACGGTGCCGTGCTCCACCAGCTTCGCCATGTCGAACGTCATGATGTCGGTGTCCGTCTCCGACAACAGGCGCGGCAGCCTCGTCAGCCCCGCGAAGAAGGTGTCCTTCGGAGCATCGCTGCCCAGCGGATACTCCTGGGAGACGTAGGGCACGCAGTTGCCCAGGTCCGTCATCGCGTCGCCCACCTCGCGCGCCACCGTGACGCCGCCCTCGGACGCCGCCTCACACTTGACGGGGAACGCCCCCATCGGAGCGCCCTGCGCCAGCCACGACTGGAGCGCACAGGACACCTCCACCGCCTCCTTGAGCTGCGAGGGCGTCGCGCGCGGCGGCATCTCGCCCTGGGCCGCCTTCAAGGCCATGCGCGCGCCGTCCCGCTTCAACCCCTCCACATCGGAGGTGTACTGGAAGCCACCCTGGATGTTGGGCGCCACGTGGCAGGAGGCGCACTGCGCATCCACCCGCGTCTTCAGGTGGTCGAAGGTCTCCGTCACCGTGGGACGGGTGCCCGCCTGACGCAGCGGAATCCGCTCCGCCGAGCGCGCGGGGAGACACGCCCGCTTGTAGGCGGGCACCTCGACCGGCACCTCCTTCACGGGCTCCGACCCGGGCGAACAGGCCAGCGCGATTGAAATCAACGTCAGACACAACAGCAGCGCGCGGCCTGGGCCCGGCCCAATCCGTGTCATCCCCATGATGATGTCCCTCCCGCATCCTCCGGATGCACCGTGACCACCCCCAGGCCTCTCCCACCGGGTCCAGCTGGATGAAGGAGACCTGCCAGGATGGGGCGCACCCTAGCCGCGCGCACCGGCAGTCAATGCCAAGTCCTTGCAACAAAACCAGACACGACCCGCCCGCACCCAACCACGACACAAGACGTCTGCCTTTCGACGTCTCACGAACACGTCACGGCCGGATGCGAAGAAAGGCGCTCAGGTCCCGGCCATGTCACGGCACGGCGATGGCGCGAATCCGTCCCAGCTTGTGCGTGCCGCGCTCGGTGAACCACAGGTGCGCATCCAGGCACCAGGAACCCGGCGGCGCGAGCACGATGCCGGAGGGCCGGCTGTTGGGCGACGCAAGGGCATACTCGGTGATGGTGCCCGCGTAGGAGATGCGGCCGATGCGGTTGCCGGCGAGCTGGGTGAACCAGAGCTGACCATCCGGCCCCAGCGCGATGGCGTTGGGCTGGCTCCCCGGCGTGGGCAGGGCGAACTCCGTCACCACGCCCTCCGGCGTGATTCGCCCGATGCGGTCCCCGGCCTGCTCGGTGAACCAGACATTGCCATCCAGGCCCGCGACGATGGCGGACGGCGCGCTCCGGGCCACCGGCAGCTCGAACTCCCGGATGACGCCGTCGAAGGAGATGGAGCCAATCTTGTTGGCCGCCTGCTCCACGAACCAGAGGTTGCCGTCGAAGCCCTGGGTGATGGCGCGGGGCTGGGCGCCCGCCGTCGGCAGGGCGAACTCCGTCACCACGCCCTCGGGCGTGATTCGGCCGATGCGGTTGCCCACCACCTCGGTGAACCAGACATTGCCATCCAGGCCGGCGGCGATGCCGGCGGGGCTCGAGCCGCGGTTGGGCAACGGGAACTCCGTCACCACCCCGTCACGGGAGATGCGGCCCACCTGGTTGGCGGCCAGCTCCGTGAACCACAGGTGCCCGTCGAAGCCCGCGGCAATCTGTTGCACGCCCGCGCCCGACGTGGGGAGCGAGAACTCGGTGAGCACCCCACTCCGGGTGGCGCGCCCCACCTTGTTGGAGCCCGCCTGGGTGAACCAGAGCGCCAGGTCCGGGCCCACGGTGATGCTCAGGGGACCCGAGCCCGCGGGCAGGGAAATCTCCGAGACGTCACCCACCGCGCCCCGCGAATCCCGGCAGACCCAGGGCGCGGCCTGGAGGTCGGACGCCAGGGCGGGCGCGCCCACGAGCGAGGTGGAGACGAGGAGCAGCGACGAGCGAAGCACGACATGAAGGTTCGAGCGCATGGGAGCAGGACTTCGGTTGCGGGAAGACATTGAAAGAAAAGGGGAGCGAGGGAGCCCCCCCGCCCCCTCGCTCCAAGAGGTCAGCCGAGGACTAGTTGCACAGGCCCTGGCCGCGGCCCTTGTCACCGCCGCAGTCGAGCGCGCCCAAATCACTGCAGGCGATGAAGCCCTGCTCGGTCAGGATGGCCTCGAAGTCCTCGGAGTTGGTGTCGTAGATCCACTCGTGCAGCGTGGCCTCGTCGAACGAGCGGGCCGCGTTGCGGTTCTCGTTCAGGAACAGCCGGCGCGACAGCGGGTAGATGTCCGTGGCGCCCGCCTGGAGCAGCTTGCGGACGTTGGTGGCGTTGGACTCCACGTAGACGCTCGTCGTGGGCGAGATGGGCGCGACGGCCTTCAGCTTGAGCTTCGAGTTGCCCGGACGCGACGCGGAGTCGCCGGCGTAGCCGATGGCGTTGGCGCCGGCCTCCGTCAGCCTGCCGATGCAGGCGGTGGCGCTGTCGGACGCGGTGCAGGGGCTGGGGTTGGCGGCGGACTCGTCCACGATGACCGTCACGCCGGGGCAGAACGCGCCGCCCTTGAGCAGCGACTTGAAGGTGTCCGTGGTGCCGGACAGGTCGTCGCGGCGGTACTTGACGATGGGCGCCGACGGCAGGCCGAACGCGCTCCAGTCCGTGGGGCACGCGCCGGGGATGGCCACGTTCGCGCTGTCGGTGGCGAAGAAGATGCGGCGCAGCTCCTGCGTGGTGAGGCCGTTGCTCGCCAGCGCCGTGTACGTGCTCGTCTTCACGAACGCGTTCACCGCGTCCAGCGCGATGGTGTTGCTGCGCTCGCCGGGGCAGCAGCCCTTCGCGTCCGCGGCGGCGCCCCCCAGACAGGTGGCCCCCGACGCCGTCTTCGGCGCGGCGAAGTCACGCGACATGGGCGCCAGCATCTGCTGGCCCGCGCCGCAGAAGCCGCTGGAGCCCACGCCGTTGCGCATGCACGCCTCGCCCACGCCAGAGCCCTTGCCCTCCACGCTCAGCCCGGAGCCCGCCTGCAGCGCCCCGGCGATGAACGTGTCCTTCAGCGTGTCGGAGCCGTAGAAGGCCTGCGCCAGCGCCTGCCCGCGGCTCGACTCCGCCTGCTGCCCTCCCACCACCGACTGACCACCGCAACCGACGACCGACATCGCCACCACCGTGGCGGACATCACCCACTTCATGCTGTTCATGGACGACTCCTCAGGTATCGCGGGGGATTGACGGCAAGACGCGGCCCTCTCCCCGCGAAGACGCGGGAGCGGTGAGACCTCGTGCCTGGAGAGGACCGTCGAACCCGGAGGCCCGGGCTTCGACGAGGCGCAAGGTGCCTCAATGGCCAGACAGGCGCTGACTCAACTTGGTCAAGATTTGGCCAGCGCCATGTCACACCCGCCGTGCGGCAGCCTTCACAGCCGCTTCGTGGCGCGTTCGTGGCGCGCGCGGGCGCAATGTCAGACACCTGACAGCTGCTGGCCCCACACCACGCCACCTCGCCTGCTCGTGGGTGCTACAGGCCTGTCTGCCTTCCTGCCGGCCGCGTCGTTTTTCCTCCCACGTTGGCTGGTGGACAGGGATTTTTTCAGGAGACAGGACATCCACCCCGCCCTCCAGGCCCATGTCCCCGGGCCCCACAGAGGGAAAACCCTTGCGGGGACGCCGCTGGCAACCTGCTTGCAGAAGCATCCCCACGGTTGAAGGGCAGAGGGTCGTCGGGGGGTTGGGCGGCGGAAGAG
>NZ_SRLW01000295.1:0-12188 GCF_006518215.1 Myxococcus sp. AB025B | reverse complement strand
CCCAGCTCACCGAGGCGTGCACGGACTCGTTCCAGTGCGCGGGCGCATATGCCTGCGCGGAGGACAAGCAGGGGGTCACCTGCGTGTCCACGGTGACGCCGACGTCGTGGTACCCGGACGAGGACGGTGATGGCGGCGCACAGCACGTCCGCGGGCCAGTCCGGAGGGAAGGGGTAGTGGCCCGTGGTCGCGCGGTAGAGGCACACGCCCAGGGCATAGAGGTCATCGGTGGCGACGGACAGGTAGCGGGCGTCCGGGTGGCGCCAGTGGCGCTGATGGAAGCGGATGGCCTCGGGGCTGCGCAGGTGGCGGGTTCCCGGAGGCAGGGGGCCGGTGGTCAGGGTGGGCGCGCCGGTGTACGCGCTCGCGCCCAGGTCGATGAGGACAGGGTCTCCTTCGGTGTCTCGCAGGAGGATGTGCTCCGGCTTGAGGTCCCGGTGCAGCACGTCTCCGGCGTGCAGGGTGTCCAGCGCCAGGGCGACTCGGCGGAAGGTCTCCGCCAGCTGTCGGAAGGAGGGGTTGTGTCGCTCCGCCCAGACGTGGAGCGGCGGTCCGGGCACCCAGTCCATGACGAAGTAGAAATGGCCCGTGACGATGTCCGGCCAGCGGCCGCAGGCGTGGACCGCGACCACGTTGGGGTGGACGGCCCGGTCCAAGAGGAGTGTCAGCTCGCGCAGGGCGCGGCCCTCGGCGGTGTGACGGGTGAGCTTGAGGGCGAAGTAGCGCCCCGGCGAGTCCACCGGCTCCACGCGGTAGACGACGCCGTAGCCGCCTACGCCCAGTCTCTCGAGGATGCGCCAGCCTCCCGTCAGGACGAAGCCCGGGGGCAGGGCTTCCGGGGGCATCGGCGATGGATGCGGACTCATGGACGTCAGAGGTCTCCTGGACTCTGACGAATCTAGCAGGTTGAATACCTCTCAGGTGGCCTACTGCCCTGGCCATCCCACGAGTTACCCTGGCGTCAGGGCGCGGGGCGCTCCTGGGGGACGTGTGTCAGCGGGGGGCGATGTGAGCTCGCGCATCATCACGACCTTGGGGTACGCGACGAAGAACCCCAGGCGCTCCATGTTCCGCTGTGAGGGACTGGCGGGCAGGGTGCTGCTCGATGCCAGGGTGCAGCCCTGACGGGTGGCCCAGTCGAGGCGGGTGGAGATCAGTGCCTGCTGGAGTCCCCGGTCGCGGAAGCGCTCGCGCACGCCGGTGCCGGACAGGGTGGCCACGCCGTCGTGTACGGCCACGGTGCCGCCGCCCGCGGGCTCTCCGTCCACGAGCGCGAGGAAGCACGTGGTGCCGGGCATGGTCGCGGTGCCCAGCATGAGCGAGGCCTCCTCGTCGGAGACCTCGTCACGTCCCATGAAGCCCTGGGCCACGGTGCGCGAGAAGACCTGGGCTTCTCCGGGGTGGAGCGGACGAAGCTCGACGCCGGGTGCGGTGGGGGGAGGAGAACTCGCGGGCAGGGCGCGCACGAAGACCTGCTGGAATTCACCGACGCGGTAGCCGCGACGGGCCAGCTCCTGCGCGAGCGAAGGGTCGGAGAAGGGGAGCAGGTCGAGTTGGAGGAGACCACCCTGTGGTCCCAGGTGGGCCTCCACGCGGTCGAGGGACTCGGCGCTGACGGGGCCTGAGAGTCCGAGCGCGAGCGCCTGGGTGAGCGGCGAGTTGGCGCCATTGAAGAGGGCGAGACCGCCTGCGATTTCGAGGATGCCGTGAGAGGGAGTCGCGGCGCGGTTCTGCGCGGCCTGGGCCAGCTCCACGCGGCGGACCAGCGCGGCGTCCACGGTGGGGCGAGAGGAGGGGAGTGACATGGGGCCACACTTGCTCACGCCGCGCCAGGGCGTCCATCCAGTTCCTGCTTCGTCTATCGGGTTCGTGCGATTCGACAAAGTCCGCTTGAGCCAGCTACGTCCGCGTTTCGAGACTGCCGTCCGGCTTCGTGTACGCCGCCTTCTGCGCAGTTGACCCTGTTCCCTCCCCGGGTTTGCTGCGGACGCCCGACGTTGCTGCGTCTCATGGGGTTGGCATTCGCTGATAGCGCAGATTCCAGACCATCAGGGATTCCAAGGGTTGCAGACGGCGCGTGACCGCTGAGTCAAGGATAGATGTTCGTTGCTCTGCATGCTTGGTCCGAACCGAAAGATGCCATCCACAAATGCCATGGCATGGAGCCGCGGCAGACATTGGCCCACGAATTGAACTTTCCACCTCAGCTCCTGCAGCCACGTTCGCAGGCCAAAGAGAGGGCCCGTGTCACCACGAAACACATCGATGGCGCACCCGCGAATTTCGTCGAACACCGCATCCGCCTCAACCCCAGGAGAATCGCGATGAGACCGGCATTCGGAAGCTTCTGGCTCCTGCTGGTTGCTTTCGCGACACGGAAAGCCCGGGGTTGCATGTCACCCAGCGTGCCGAGGAGCCGGAGCCTCTCCAATGGGTGGAGAAGGCTCCTCTGTCGAACGCTGGCCTTCGTCGCGCTCGCCCTGCAGTTCTTCAGCATACCGGCCCATGCGGGACCATGTGCCGAGGGGGATATGGAGCCCCGTTCATGCACCGTTGGAAGCTGCAAAGGCGTTGCATACTGCGAAGGCCTCTATCTAGGACCGTGCACGCCCACCGGGCAGTCCACCCAGTCGTGCACCGTGTGTGGCCGTACGGGCTATCGGTACTGCTCGGAATTCGATCTCATGGCGGAGTCCTGCTCCGCCTACCGGGCCGAACTCTGCAACGCGTGCGATGACGATGGTGATGGCGCTGTGGACGAGGGGCTCGCGGGGGTGCCTTGCACCATGTCCAACGGCTGCAGCGGAGTGATGTCGTGCTCCCCCACGGGAGGCACCTGCGTCTGGGCTCCAGGAAGCACGAAGCCCTGCCCCAACTGTGGCACGGGGGGGTATGCCTCCTGTCATCAAAATGGCTCCATCGGCTTGTGTCGCCCCGTGGCTCCGACGAGCGAAATCGACTGCAACGGCTGCGACGACAATCACGACGGCATCGCGGATGGCGCTTCGGGCACCGCGGAGACTTGCAACGGGCGGGACGATGACTGCGATGGGGCCATCGACGAGGGCTCCTCGGGTGTGGACGGCGACGCGTGCGCGGTGAATGTGGCCCAGGTGTGCTGCGAGCCGACGACGTGTGTGGCGCAAGGCAAGAACTGTGGCGTCATCTCCAACGGCTGCGGAGGCTCGCTGGACTGCGGCACCTGCTCCAGCGGCCAGGCCTGCGGTACGGGAGGCGTCCCCAACGTGTGCGCCTGCGCGCCCATTCCTCAGCAGACGGCTTGCTCCGGCAAGTGCGGACTGGTCCCCAATGGGTGCGGTAGCACGTGGAACTGCGGTGGTTGTACCAGCCCCCAGAGTTGCGGCGGTGGCGGCACGCCCAACGTCTGTGGTTGTACGCCGGTTTCACAGGCGACGGCCTGCGCCGGGAAGAATTGCGGACTGGTGTCCAACGGTTGCGGTGGCACCTATAGCTGTGGCGGTGCCTGCACGGGCTACAACTCCTGCGGCGGCGGCGGCACCCCCAACGTCTGTGGCTGCTCACCTGACCCCAATGCCTGCGACGGAAGGGAGTGCGGCAGCGTCGATAATGGCTGTGGTGGAACGATGAGCTGCGGATCATGTTTCGGGAGTGCCTATTGCAGGGCCGGCGAATGTGTGGGTGGCGAGATGAGCCTGCCGAAGTCCGAGGAGGCCTCGGAATGACGCGCCCGACGAAGTCGTCCAATCCTCATGGCAGGCATGCCCCCAGAAAGGACGTTCAGATGAAGCGTCTCATCTCATTGCTCACCCTTGGCCTGTATGGCGTCAATCTCCTGAGTTCCTGTGGCCCAGCATCAAGCCCGGACGGGAATGATGAGCTGGCGGCCTCCACTGCCAGCCGGCTCAGTGGCACCGAGCGCCTCCTCGCCCCAGCCGGGACGGTGGTGGACACCAACGCCCAGGCCGGCGTCACGCCTGGCGCGACGGAGGGCAGCTACTCGCTGACGGCCGACGGCGCGGCCACCTACAGCGTGCCGTTGTGGGTGCCCCCGGGGCGCGCCGGGATGCAGCCGGAACTCGCGCTCAGCTACAACAGTCGCTCGGGCGCGGGGCTGGCGGGTGTCGGCTTCACGCTGGGCGGGACGCCGTCGCGCATCACCCGGTGCCGCAAGTCCTTGGCGCAGGATGGCGTCGTCGGGCAGGTGCGCTTCGACAGGTCGGACGCGTTCTGCCTGGATGGTGCGCGCCTGGTCCACACCAACCCCAGCGTGGCGGCGTATGGCGCCAACGGCAGCGAGTACCGCACCGAGGTCGACACCTTCGCGAGGGTGACGCTCCTTGCCAGCACCGCCAGCGGCCCGCCGGACTCCTTCGAGGTGCGCCTGAAGAATGGACGCATTCTCACGTACGCCGCGAGGCTGGAGGGCGCTCGCGTCATTCCTCAGCAGGTGCCACCCACGGGTGTCAGCACCAGCACGCTCGAGACGGTGCGCTTTGCCTGGGCCCTCTCAGAGGTGAAGGACCGACAGGGCAACTACATGCGCCTGCTGTACTCGCTGGAGGGCACCCACACGACGGGCTTCGAGCACCTGCTGACGCGCATCGAGTACACCGGCTCGCACACCGACGCTAGCGTGGCCCTGCCTCGGCGCAGCGTGGTGTTCAACTACGAGCCGGGTGACGTGGACGAGTCCTATGTCGCGGGATTCAAGCTGCGCACCTCCAAGCGCCTGGAGCGCATCGAGATGTTCGCGCCAGACGTGCCTGTCTCCCAGACACAGCTCGGTGCCACCACCTCCTGGCGTTCCTATTCACTGAAGTACCGTGAGGGCAGTGAGAAGAGCATCTCTGGCCGTAGCCTGCTCAAGACGGTGACGGAGTGTGACGGTCGCAACGTGTGCAAGGCCCCCACCACCTTCTCCTGGGGACTGGGCTCCGAGTCCTTCACGACCATCGATACTGGCATCCCCGATGTCATCGACAATGACGCCAGATACGACAGTACGAAGCCCTTTGTCGCCCGCGATTACTGGACGGTACAGCTTGCGGATGTCAACGGAGACGGCAAGGACGACCTGCTCTATAGGTTCACTCGCTTTGGCCCCTCGGGCGGTCTCCCGGAAACGGAGTGGCGCCTGCGGCTGAGCACCGGCTCGGGATTCGGCGAGTTCATGGTCGTCAACCTCCCAGAGGCGCAGGTCGGCGACACGCTGGATGACCTGGCCCCCGTGGACATGGACATGGATGGCAAGACGGACATCCTGGCCATCAATCGCTCCCGCTGTGTCCACAACATCAGCGGTCACATTCAGCTCTACCGTTTCAACGGAAGCAACTTCACCACCACCATCAATGACGGCAGCGAGACGTATGCTATTTGCGGCACGGGTCTGGCGAACCTCCGCCCTCCGGGTCTGCAGACCGCGGACCTCAACGCTGATGGTTTGCCAGACCTCTTGCGCTCCTGGCGTCATGCTAATGCGACATCGAGTACGCCTGCGCAGTGGGCTTGGCGCCTCAATCCGCTGGGTACTAGCGGCACCTTGAACTTCCCGGCATACACCCCTACGGGCATCCAATCAGGGCTGGAGCACGCTGGCCTCATCGTCGATGTGGATGGTGACGGTGCCTCGGAAGTACTGCTGCGCAAGCCTCAGTCCAACACTCCTGATGACTTCGCCAACTACTACACGGCTGTGGGCATCAATTCAGACGGCAGTATGCGTGAGGTGGCGACGACGCTGTCAGCTCTGCCCTGGGATCACGAGTGGGCGCAGCCCCACCACTACCTAAGTCTCTGGATGGTGGACGTGACGGGTGACGGCCTCCCGGATGCGCTGACGTTGCACAGGGAGCGCCAGCCACATAGTGACGTTCATCGTAACCTCAAACTGGCGATCAACACCGGCAATGGCTTCTTGCCGCCCCAGACGCTCACCCTCCCCGCTGGCAGTTTGCCCGGGCCGGCTCAATGGAGTGAGACGGGACGATTCATCGACAATGGCCTGCGTGTACTCGACTTCAACATGGATGGGCGACAAGACCTGCTGCTCACCGAGTATTACCTCGACCGAGGCACACCACGTCGCCACCTCACGGTGTTGCTGTCGACGGGCACGGGATTTACGCCCCAGATCCTCTCCACTCTCGAAGTGGGCCGGGCCACTGGGGATGGAACCGCCACTCCCGGAGGCAGCACCCCCCTGGAGGGCTCGGGTTGGGGACAGAAGCTGACGCGAGTCGGCGACATCAACGGGGATGGGTTGCAGGACATCGTCCAGGTCGCTCACGGAACCACGACGTCCCCGAATCCCAGGCTGCTTGTGCACCTGCGCCAGGGAGGCAAGCCGGACCTACTGCAGCAAGCCATCGACGGCCATGGCAAGTTCGTCCGTTTCGAGCACCGGGCCCTGCGAGGGATGCAGGACGAGGGCCGCTACACACCCGGTACTTGCACCTATCCGCAGTACTGCGGCACGCGTGGGATGTGGGTCGTCAGTTCGTACGCGGTGGACAATGGCCAGGATGATGTCTTGGAGCCGCCCTTCCGCAAGTACGACGTCAGCTATGCGGAGGGGAGAACGGACCTGCGAGGCCGTGGCTGGCTGGGCTTCGGCCGCCGCGTCGTCACGGACACGTCGACGAACGCGACGACGACGACGGTATATGACAACGTCACTCGCACCGGGACGCTCTACCTGCATGCCGGCTCGCCCAAGTCGGAGACGGTCAACACTCCCCTCTCGTCGGGCACCCACAGCCGTGTCACTACCTTCCTCCGGGAGGCACGCATCGCGCCAGAGGGTCTCACGCGCTTCCTGTGTCAGGTGAAGACGACGGTGATTGAGACGGAAGGCACCCATGGCGATGTCTCAGCCTCGGTGTTGGACCAGCAGTGTGACGCCTATGGCAACGTGACGTCGCAGGACACCTTCTCGAGCTTCAGCGCCACCGACACGGTTGGCAACCGGCTGCAACGCACCCTCCAGGTGGAGAACCATCCCAGCACCTGGGTGCTGGGCCTGCCTCGGAGGGTGACGGACACGTCGACGTCTCCACCCACGAACTTGTTTCCCAGCGGCCAGCAGGCCACGCGCGCGCGGACATACCAGTACTGCGCCAGCGAGCCCTGCCCGGAGTCGAACCTCGTCTGGCGCACCGTCACGGAGCCGGAAGGTAGCGTGGACACGCGACTGGTCGTCACCTACGCCAGAGACCTCACCGGGCAGGTGACGTCCGCGGAGGCCACGCATGGGGGCAGTGCACCCTCGCGCCAGGAGAGCGTCTCCTACGACAACTTCGAGAAGCTCTTCCCCACCGTGGGCATCAACGCGGAGGGGCACCGTGATGACACGGCCCATCACCCGGCGCTGGGAGTGGTGGCGCTCACCGAGGATGCCAATGGTGTGAGGACGCGCCGCGCCTATGACGGCTTCGGCCGGCTGCGCATTGAGACGGCGCCCTATCGCGAAGGCGGGGCTTCGGCTGGCCCATCCGTGTTGGTGGGTTATGCGCTCGCGGGGCGGGACACCCTCGTGACGGTGCAGCGCGCTGGAAGCCCCACCGTCGTCCAGCGGCTGGACAGGTGGGAGCGACCGGTTTCCGTTAGCACCCAGGCGGCGGATGGACGCTGGACGAACGCCACCACGGAGTACGACTTCTTCGGCCGCCCTGCCCGTACCACGCAACCGCGCTTTGAAGCCGAGCCCGCGAAGGCTTCCACCTTCACCTACGACAACCTGGGACGGCTGTTGAAGGCCACCAGGCCGGATGGCGCATTCCAGGAGTGGGTCTACAAGGGCCGAAGCGCGCGCTATTTCGACGAACTGCGCAACTGGACGGCGACGGTCTTCTCTCCGTTGGGCCAGCCGCTGGTGGTGGAAGAGCTAGAGCAGACCGGCTCCTCGGTGACGACCATCTACTCCTATGGCCCGTTCGGTCTGCTGGAGGCGGTGCGGGACTACAGCAGCGGCATCACCTCCATGGAGTACGACGTCCTGGGGCGCCGCACGAAGCTGATGGAGCCCAAGCTTGGGCCGCTCGTCACGGAGTACGACGCCTTCGGCGACGTGCGCCAGGAGACGGACGCTGGGGGGCGGCAGACGACGTACGGGTACGACAGGCTCGGCCGCGAGGTGCTCGTCGACAACGCGGATGGGCTGACGCGCTTCACGTGGGACACCGCGGCGCATGGCGTCGGCGGACTGGCGCAGGCGGTGAATGAGCGCAGCGCGACGACGACGGCGGATGACGTGGTGTCGGCGTACACGTACGACACGCTGAGCCGACCGACGCAGGAGGCGCTCACCCTCGGCGGCGCGACGCACCTGGTGGACCAGAGTTACGATAGCTTCGGCCGCCCGGACACCCTCTGGTACCCGGCGGGCCCTGGAGGTACCCGGCTGACGGCGCAGCAGGTGTATACGGCGACGGGTTACCCCCTGGCCGTGAAGGACGCGTCCACCGGAGCCGAGTACTGGCGGGCGAGGGAGCGCGACGCGGCCGGACGGCTGCTCGTCGAAGCGCGCGGGGCCAACGTCCTGACGACGTGGAACCGATATGACCACCGGGGCCGGCTGCGCTTCATCGAGTCCCGGGTGGGCGCGACGACGGCGGGCAGCCCCCTCCAGTCGTTGTCCTACAGCTACAACACCAACAACAGCCTGAGCAGCCGCCATGACACGCTGAAGCAGGTGTCGGAGTCCTTTCAGTATGACGGCTTGGACCGGCTGAAGCGTTGGACGGTGCAGGCCCGGTGCGACAACACCGTCACCGACTACGGCTACAACACCCTGGGCAACCTCACCTCCAAGAAGGTGGTGCGCAATGGCACCCAGACGGAGCAGTTGTACTTCCAGTACGGCGCGCAGTCCGCCCCCAGGCACGCCCTCACGGGCGTGAGCACGACAGCGAACTTCAGCACGCTGTCAGAGAGCTTCACCTACGACGCGGCGGGCAACCAGACGAACGCGGCGGAGGCGGGGACAGGGCGCTTCCGCAACATCAGCTACACGGCCTTCAACCTGCCCGCAACGCTGCAGACGCAGCAGGGCACGCTGAGCTTCACCTATGACGCCTTCCAGCGCCGGACGCTGAAGCAGCACGGCAACGGGGACTCCACCCTCTACGTGGGGGGCGTCTACGAGAAGCGGCGGCAGGCGGGCGTCGACTCGCACGTCTTCCTGGTGCTGGCCGAGGGCCGCGCGGTGGCGCAGGTGACGCTGGCCTCGAGCAGTGGCGCCACGCCCGTCACCTCGTACCTGCTGAATGACTACCTGGGCTCGGTGGAGACGGTGACGGATGCCGCCGGCACGGTGCTGGAGCAGCGCAAGTACCAGCCCTTCGGAGCGCAGGGTCGCGCCGATGACCCGACGCTGGCTCCGGCCACCACGGCCAGCAGCGTGCGCCTGGGCTTCACGAGCCACGAGTGGGACGATGAGTCGGGGCTCGTCAACATGAAGGGGCGTCTCTATGACCCGAAGGTGGGGCGCTTCCTGACGCCGGACCCGGTGGTGCAGGCCCCCTACGCGAGCCAGTCCCTCAACCGCTACAGCTACGTCCTCAACAACCCGCTGCGGTACGTCGACCCGTCGGGCTTCTCGGGAGAGGAGGCCATCTCGAGCGTCATGTGGACGGGGCCCACAGCCGACGGCGAAGCGACCTCAATCTGCGGTTCCCCAAATCCGTCGGACTGCATCTCGCCGACGGCGGGCTCGGTAAACGGTGCGGCGACGGAAGTTGGCAACAGCTCCGATGGTGGAGACAGCAGCCCCGCGGCCATCGCGGGTGGCGCCGACAAGAACGGCGGCCTCGAGCCGGGCGTCGTCCAGTCCTCCTGCCGCTTCTGCGTGGGCGATGGACGCGGACTGTTCGCCTTTAGCGACAAACAGATGGACGACCTGCAGGGCTGGGCGCGCGACACGAAGTGGGCCTACGTCCCTGGCGCGGGGCTCGCCACGACGTCGCTCAACCTGATGCTGTCGTTGATGCGCGGCAACACGGACAACCTGGCCAGCGAAGCCGCTCAGGTAGTCCTCTCCTTCGTCTCCGCGAAGGTGGTGGGTGTTATCATCAAGAAGGCTGCGCCTGTCATCGTGGCCGCGATACGCCCTCTGTGGAGCAAAGCGGACGATGGCATCGTTGCGAGCCTTGCGGTGGGAGGTTGCTTCATCGCGGGCACACCCGTCCTTACTGCGAAGGGGTTGGTGCCCATCGAGGAAGTGGCGGTGGGAGACTGGGTGTGGGCCTGGGATGAGGAGACGAAGGTGCCAGGCTGGCACCGGGTGTCGAAAACCTTCATCAAGCCCGCGATGGTCGTGCTCGAAGTCATGCTGGAGTCACCCGATGGCACCCGTGAATCGTTCGGAGTGACGGCGGAGCATCCATTCGGCGTCGTGGGGCGAGGCTGGACGGAGGCGCAGTCGCTCGGGTGGGGGGATGAGGTTGAATCCGCCATGGGAGAGCGCATGCGCGTGGTCTCCGTCGCGAGTTCCGCAGAGCGCAAGCCGGTCTTCAACTTCGAAGTGGAAGACGCTCACACGTATTTCGTGGGCGAGTCCACCGCGTGGGTTCACAACAGCTCGTCGATTGCGAGGCGGCTGTTCCCGAATACGATGCCCGAGATGCTCGCGGCGGAGATGGCAGACGCGAAGAGAGTGAAGGCCCCCATCATGGAGGCGAGCCTTCGTAGTTTAAAAGCGCTTGTCGACAGTGGTGAGAGGATAAAGTACGTGGTGCTGGAGTCGGGTCAGCTCATCGTCGCCCCTCACACCTACATGGGAGTGGAGATCAAGCACGCAGTCCTATCCGCTGGGCGTGCGGTTCTTACGGCGGGTGAGGCTCAAATTGCCCGTGCCGGAAACACGTACTTTGGCCTCAGGATCAGCAGTCGAAGCGGCCATTTCATGCCGACTGACGAGAGCGTGGCGTATGCTCGGGCTGCGTTCGCTCAGATTGGCATCACCTTCCCGCCGTGAGGTGCATGATGGAACCGAAAAAGCTCAAGGTGCGACGCTGGTCCGAACTCTCCAACACCCCCCTCTCGGAAGAGAGTGTGCGTGCTCGGCACTTGCCTGCGGGGAAGTATCGGGTGAGCGTTGACCAGTATTCGCCGGGGGAAAATTTCGGTGGCGGAATGCGGGCCGGTACGTGCTACGTGTTGACTGGGCACTGCCAGATGGAGTTCGGCACGCAGGTCGCCCAGCTCGCCGCTGGGGATGTCGCGGAGTTTCCTGAAGGCAGCTTTCGCGTGGTGGTGGGTCGAGAAGCTGGCTGTGTTGCGGTTTTTGTCTGGGAGCTTCCAGCGGAATTTGCTCGATAAGCGAATGTCGGACTCTGCGTGGCGGCATCCTTTCACCGCAGTACCCAGGTGTCAGCCTGGGCACTTGTAGAACCTGGGTCACCTTGGGCCAACTGCGTCCCGTGGAGGATTGCCTCGCCACGGGACGCATTTTCACATTCTGCCTGGGAGGCTCCGTCCGGGTCTGGCTCTCATCCTGAGCACGCAGCCCGGTGGACCTGAGCGCGCAGAGGGGCGAGCGTGAGGTCGATGGCGGCGTCCCAGCGCTCGGAAAGCACCAGGGAGCGGAGGTCGAGCACATTTTGACCGGACTGCTCTTTCCAGCGGCTGCCGGGGCGCTTCATGCGCAGGGCCACGAGCGACTTGCAGGTGGCCTCCACATTGCCGCTGCCGATAGGCAGGCCGGCGGCCCGGGCGTCGGCGTAGTGCATGCGTTCGCCGTGGTTCTCCAGGTAGGTGAGCGCCTCGTGGACGGGGCGGCCGTCGCCGAGCACGCCGTCGCGCTTGCCCGAGGCGTCCAGCATCTGCACCAGCTTCCAGACGGCACCAGGTTGGTTGAGAAGCATCAGCTTCCACTTCTCGCGCAGGGCCGCGGCCTTTTGCTCGGTGGACGCCAGCAGCAGCGCCGCCGCGCCGAGTTTCTCCATGAGGTGCCAGAAGTCCACCAGGCGCACGACGCCCTTGGCCGTGGGGGCGTACGTGGCGAGTGCCTCGTCGAGCAGCGCATGCAACTCCGGAGCGCCGTCGGTGAGGACCACCACGCGCATGGAGGGCACCTGACGGTCGTGTCCCTATAAGTGTGTAGATGGCGAGGAGGGACGAGCGGGAAAGAGGGAAGCTCCTCGGTGAAACCAACCGAACCGGTCTCCTCCTGACAGAGGAGCCGAGGAGTTCCCCGACGTGGACGT
>NZ_SRLW01000294.1:0-12197 GCF_006518215.1 Myxococcus sp. AB025B | reverse complement strand
GGTGCTGCTGGTGGGGGCGGGGCTGCTCATCCGGAGCTTCGGCGCGCTGCAGGAAGTCAAGCCCGGCTTCGACGCGACGGACGTGCACGTGCTGCGGCTGTCCTTGCCGGAGGGCCGCTACGGCGAGCCGGAGGCGGTGGAGCGCTTCCTGCGCCAGGTGGAGGAGCGGGTGCGCGCGCTGCCCGGCGTGGTGGAGGTGGGCTCCACGCCCACGCTGCCGATGGAGATGGGCTCCAGCATGGGCTTCGCCATCGAGGGCAAGTACGAGGGCCGCGAGGACGGCCCCGGGGTGGGCTTCGGCCAGTACCGGCCGGTGTCGCCGGGCTACGCGCGCACGCTGGGGCTGGGGCTGGTGAGAGGGCGGTGGCTGGAGGAGACGGACACGTCGCGCTCGGCGCCGGTGGTGGTCATCAACGAGGCGGCCGCGCGCAAGTACTGGCCGGGCGAGGACCCCGTGGGCAAGTCCATCCGGGTGGCGCACTCGGTGCCGTCGCTCCGGGACGACACGCCGCGCCGGGTGGTGGGCGTGGTGCGCGACGTGCGTGAGCGGGGGTTGGACCAGGAGGCGCCCGCGGTGCTGTACGTGCCGACGGGGCAGGTGACGCGCAGGCTCAACGAGCTGCTCGTGCGGATGTTGCCGCGCAACCTGGTGGTGAAGTCGCCCGGGAGCCACGCGGCGGTGGTGGCGTCCGTGCAGAAGGAGCTGTGGGCGGTGGACCCGCGGCAGCCGGTGTCGGAGACGCTGATGCTGGACGCGCACGTGGCGCGCACGCTGGGCTCCGAGCGCTTCAACATGGTGCTGCTGGGGTTGATGGCGGCGCTGGCGCTGGGGCTCGCGGCCGTGGGCATCTACGGCGTGCTGTCGTACCTGGTGAGCCAGCGCACGCGGGAGATGGGCGTGCGCCTGGCGCTGGGGGCCACGCGCGGCGAGGTGGTGCGGCTGGTGTTCCTCCAGGGCCTGGGCTCGGTGGGCGCGGGCGTGGGCCTGGGCTTCGTGGGCGCGCTGGCGCTGACGCGGGTGGTGTCCGGGCTGGTGCACGGGGTGAGCGCGTTGGACCCGTGGGCCTTCCTCCTCGCGCCCCTGGCGCTGCTCGCCGTGGGCCTCGTCGCCACGTGGCTGCCCGCGCGCAGGGCCTCGCGCGTGGACCCCATCATCGCGCTCCGGTACGACTGAGCGGGCAGGGCAGGGCCCTCCTCCGGATGACAGCCCCACGCCAACAGCAGGCACAACGGTGACAACACCCGGCGCACCGGGCGGCACGAAATGAATGACATGTCAGGGACTCCCCGGGAGGGAAGGAATGGCTCCGCACGGGAGCCCCTGGATTCAAGGGCGGACTTCGCGCGCCGGCAGATGGGGTGACTAGGCCCCCGTGCCCGCGAGGTCCTGGAGGACCTGCCACCGGGTGTAGAGCCGGTCCACCTCGGCGACGGCGGCGTCCAGCTCCTTCTGGACCTCCGCCACCTTGCCGCTCTTGCTGTAGATGGTCGGGTCGGCCAGCTGCGCCTCCAGCTCCGCCTTGCGCGTCTCGGCCGCTTCAATCGCGGCCTCCATGCCGTCCAGCTCGCGCTGGTCCTTGTAGGAGAGCTTGCCCGGCTTCTTCGCGGCCTTCGGCGCGGGGGCGGGGGCGACGGGCTCGACCTTCTTGGGCGCGGCCTTGGCGGCCTCCGCGGCGGCCATGGCGTCCGACTGCTCCTTGAGCCGCCGGTACATCGTGTAGTTGCCCTCGTAGCGCGTGACGCGGCCGTTGCCGTCGAACGTCACGATGCTCGTGGCCACCTTGTCGAGGAAGTACCGGTCGTGCGTCACGAGCAGCGTGCTGCCCCCGAAGTCCAGCAGCAGCCGCTCCAGCACGTTGAGCGTGACGATGTCCAGGTCGTTCGTCGGCTCGTCCAGCACCAGCACGTTGGCGCCCTCCAGGAACAGCCGCGCCAGCAGCAGCCGGTTGCGCTCGCCGCCCGACAGCGCCTTCACCCGCATCCGCTGCATGGGCACCGGGAAGAGCAGGTCGTCCAGGTAGTCGCGCAGCGCGACCTTCTGGTCCCCCAGGTCCACCCAGTCCTCGCCCTGCGAGGCCGCGTCGTACACCGTCATCTCGGGGTCCAGCTGCGCCCGGTTCTGGTCGTAGTACGCCACCTTCGTGTTCTTCCCGATGACGAGCTTGCCGCCGTCCGGGGGCAGCTCGCCCAACAGCACGCGCAGGAAGGTCGTCTTGCCCACGCCGTTGGGGCCGACCAGGCCCACGCGCTCACCGCGCTGCAGCCGGAAGTCCACGCCGTCGAGCACCTTGCGCTCGCCGAAGGCCTTCGTCAGCCCCTCGGACTCGATGACGGTGTGGCCCAGCCGGGGCGCGGCGATGACCCGCAGGTCCGCCACCTTGGGGCGCTGGAAGCCCTTCTCCGCCATCAGCTTCTGCGCCCGCTCGATGCGCGCCTTGCTCTTGGTGCGCCGCGCCTCGGGGCCGCGGCGCAGCCACGCCACTTCCTGGGCAATCCACCGCTCGCGCTTGTGCTGGGCGACCTCGGCGTTCTCCTGCGCCACCAGCTTCTGCTCCAGGTACGCCTGGTAGTTGCCCGGATACGACGTGACGCCCGCGCCCGGCTGGATCTCGACGATGCGGTCCACCAGCCCGTCCAGGAAGTAGCGGTCGTGCGTGACGAGCAGCAGCGCCCCGGGCAGCTTGTCCAGCTCCTCCTCCAGCCAGTCCACCGTGTCCGCGTCCAGGTGGTTGGTGGGCTCGTCGAGCAGCAGCATGTCCGGACGCGTGAGCAGCGCCCGGGCGATGGCCACGCGCTTGCGAAGACCGCCCGACAGCTGCGCCACCGGCCGGTCCCAGTCCTTCACGCCCAGCCGGTCCAGCAGCGTCTTCGCGTGGTGCTCGGTGTCCCAGCCGCCCAGCTGCTCGATGCGGTCCGACAGCGCGGCCAGCTGCTCCATCAGCTTCTCGTGCGCCTCCGGGGGCGAGGACTCCAGCTTCTTCGCCAGCTCCGCCTGGGCCGCCAGCGCCTCGCGCAGCGGGCCCTGGGCCACGGACAGCTCGGAGGCCACCGTGGCGCCCTCCGCGAACTCCGGCTCCTGGGGCAGGTAGGTGACGCGGGCGCCCCGGCGCAGCTGCAGCTCGCCCGTGTCCGGCTTCGCCGCGCCCGCCAATATCTTCATCAGCGACGTCTTGCCCGAGCCGTTGACGCCGACCAGGCCCACCCGCTCACCTTCTTCGATGGTGACGGTGAGCCCTTCGAACACGGTGCGGCTGCCGAAGCTGAGCTGGACGTTGGCGGCACGGAGCAGCGTCACGGTGAGTCTCCCGAAAAGGCGAAAGGCGCCCCTCACTGAAGAGGAGCGCCTTCCTTACAACCTGGACGCCTGGGAGGCGCGGACTACTTGCGCGCCGCCTGCTCGGCCGCGAGCTTCTCCTTGTACGCGGCCATCAGGGCCTCGGACTCGTTGCGCGGCACCGGCGTGTACTTGGCGAACTCCATCGTGAACTCGCCCTTGCCCTGCGTCGCGGAGCGAAGGTCCGTGGAGTAGCCGAACATCGTGTTCAGCGGAACCTCGGCCACCGCCGTCACGTAGCCCTCGGCGGTCTCCGTGGAGAGGATGGTGCCGCGGCGCTGGTTGAGCTGGCCGACGACGGAGCCCTGGAAGTCCTCGGGCGCCGTGACCTCCACCTTCATCATCGGCTCGAGGATGATGGGCTTGGCGGCGGCGTAGCCCTCGCGGAAGCCCATGATGGCGGCCGTCTTGAACGCCATTTCGGACGAGTCGACCGCGTGGAACGCGCCGTCGTTGATGACCACGCGCACCCCGACGACGGGGAAGCCGATGAGGCTGCCCTTCTTGACGGCCTCGGCGAAGCCCTTGTCGCACGCGGGGATGAACTCGCGCGGAATCGAGCCACCGACGATGTCATCCACGAACTCGTACTGCTGCACCGCGTCCGAGGGCAGCGGCTCGATGTAGCCGCACACGCGCGCGAACTGACCGGAACCACCGGTCTGCTTCTTGTGCGTGTAGGCGAACTCGCCCTTCTGGCTGATGGTCTCGCGGTACGCCACCTGCGGCTTGCCGGCCTTCACCTCGCACTGGTACTCGCGCTTCATGCGCTCGATGTAGATCTCCAGGTGCAGCTCACCCATGCCGCGGATGATGGTCTGCCCGGACTCCTCATCGCGGTGCACGCGGAAGGTGGGGTCTTCCTTCGTGAAGCGGTTGAGCGCCTTGGAGAAGTTCTGCAGCGCCGAGCGGTCCTTGGGCTCCACGGCGAGCGAAATCACCGCGTCCGGGACGTGCATGGACGTCATCGTGTAGTTCACCGAGCCGTCGGTGAACGTGTCGCCGGAGGCGCACTCGATGCCGAACAGCGCGACGATGTCGCCGGCCGTCGCGTCGTTGATGTCGTTCATCTGGCTGGAGTGCATGCGCACGATGCGCGGCACCTTGACCTTCTTCTGGTTCACCTGGTTGACGATGAAGTCGCCCTTGGTGACGCGGCCCTGGTAGACGCGCATGTACGTCAGCTGCCCGTAGCGGCCGTCCTCCAGCTTGAACGCCAGACCGACGAAGGGCTTCTCCGGGTCCGACTCGAGGATGACCTCCGCCTCGTTGTTCTTCTGGTCCAGCGCCTTGTTGGTCGCCTCCTTGGGGTTCGGGAGGAAGTTACACACGGCGTTGAGCAGCAGCTGCACGCCCTTGTTCTTGTAGGCGGAGCCACACATCACGGGCGTCATCTTCAGGCCGATGGTGGCCCGGCGGACGGCGGCGATGATGGCGTCGTTCGGGATGGCGGCGTCCGACAGGAACAGCTCGCCCAACTGGTCGTCGACCTCGGCCACGCCCTCGATCATCTGCTGGCGGCGCTCCTTCGCGTCCTCCAGCATGTTCGCGGGGATCTCCTCCTCGCGGATCTTCTCGCCGTTCTCACCGTCGAAGTAGAACGCCTTCATCTGGATGAGGTCGATCAGACCCTCGAAGCGGTCCTCGCCGCCGATGGGCAGCTGCAGCTTGACGGGGTGGTGCGACAGCTTCTCCTTCAGCTGCGCGGCCACGCGGTCATAGTTCGCGCCGGCGCGGTCCATCTTGTTGACGAACGCGATGCGCGGAACGCGGTAGCGCTTCATCTGCCGGTCGACCGTGATCGACTGCGACTGCACGCCGGACACCGAGCAGAGCACCAGGATGGCGCCGTCCAGCACGCGCAGGGAGCGCTCCACCTCGATGGTGAAGTCCACGTGTCCCGGCGTGTCGATGAGGTTGATGTTGAAGTCGCCCCACATCGCGTACGTCGCGGCCGACTGGATGGTGATGCCCTTCTCACGCTCCAGGTCCATCGAGTCCATGATCGCGCCCACGCCGTCCTTGCCGCGGACCTCGTGGATCTCATGGATCTTGCCCGTATAGAACAGGATGCGCTCGGAGAGCGTCGTCTTGCCCGAGTCGATGTGGGCGGAGATACCGATGTTACGAATCTTCTCGATGGGTGCGTTGGCGGCCACGATCCGGTCCTTCTTTTCTTGAATGTGCCTGACGGAACAGAGCAGGCGGGGCCCTTACTTCCCACGGGACTTGGTTTCCAGCCAAATCCGCATGACGGTGGAGTCCAATACTCCTACCTTGTCCTACGGTCTGGGCCCTACCTTATATAAGAGGCGGCTTGGACTCTCGCTGTCGAGAGACTGTCACCGAATTCTTCCGAGGGTTTCTGAACCATGAGCGCGAGCGAAAACTTCTCCGTGGCCCGGGCCTGGCTGGCCGCCTTCAATGCGCATGACGTGGAGGGGCTGGTGGCGCTGTACGCCGAGGACTGCACGCACACCTCGCCCAAGATCAGGGTCCTGCACCCGGAGACGGGCGGGAAGCTGGTGGGCAGGCCCGCCCTGGCGAAGTGGTGGCGGGAGGCCAACGCCCGGCTGCCTGGCCTGCGCTACGAGGAGACGGCGCTGACGGCGGACGGCGAGCGCGTCTTCATGGAGTACCTGCGGCACGCGCCCGGCGAGGAGCCCATGCCGGTGGCGGAGGTGCTGGAGGTGAAGGGGGGACGCATCGTGGCCTCTCGCGTGTACCACGGCTGAAGACCGGGATAGGGTGACCGCATGGCGACGAACCCCAGCGCCTTCGACAAGGACTTCGGCTACCTGCTCCCGTTCCTGGACAAGGTGGCCGCCGCGGCGGCGGGCCTCGAGGACCCCCAGGCCCGCGAGGAGCTGACGCGGCTGATGGCGGAGGAGAAGGTCCGCTGGGAGCGCGCGCGGGAGCTGTTGCGCGGCGCCAGCGGCAAGGGCGGCGGGCGCTCCGACGCGGGCGAGTCCCCCGAGTCCTCGCTGGCCCGGGCCTCGGCGGATGACGTCCACCGCGCGGCGCCGGGCCCGTCGGGGCTCACCGTGGGCAGCCTGAAGGGGGCTGGCGCGGCGCCGAAGTCCCAGCGCCGCTGAGCGCGCTCAGGCGAGGCCGCGCTTGAGCCGGTCCATCGCGTCGAAGGTGGCCGACTTGTAGGCCTCCGACAGCGTCGGGTAGTTGAAGCACGTCTCCAGGAAGAGCCGCGCGGTGGAGCCGGTGAGCATGGCCACCAGGCCGATGTGCACCAGCTCCGAGGCCTGCTCGCCGAGCACGTGCACGCCCAGCAGCTTGAGGCTCTCGCGGTGGAAGAGCAGCTTCAGGAGGCCGTGCGTCTCGCCGATGATCTGCCCGCGCGGGTTTGTGGCGAAGCGCGCGCGGCCGGCCACGTAGGGGATGCCCTTGGCGCGCAGGCCCTCCTCCGTCTCGCCCGCCGTGGAGACCTCGGGGATGGTGTAGATGCCGTAGGGCAGCACGGTGGCGATGGCCAGGGGGCCCCCCAGGCAGAAGGCGTGCTCCACCGCGACGCGCGCCTGGTCCATGGAGGTGGAGGCCAGGGCGGGGAAGCCGATGACGTCTCCCACCGCGTAGATGTGCGGCACCGCGGTCTGGAAGCCCGGGCCCACCTCCACCTGTCCCCGGGAGCCCAGCTTCACGCCCAGCTCGGAGAGCCCCAGGCCGTCCGTGTTCGCCGAGCGGCCCGAGGCCACCAGCACCTGGTCCGCGGAGACCTCTTCACCCGAGGACAGCGTCAGGCGGATGGGGACCTCGCACGCGGCGGGCACGTCCACCTTCTCCACCGTCTGGCCGAAGCGCAGGCGGATGCCGAGCGCCTCCATGCGCTGGGCGAGCAGCGCGGAGAACTCGTCGTCGAGGAAGGACAGGAGCTCCTGCTTCACCTCCACCAGCGTCACGGGGATGCCGAGCGCGGCGAACATGCACGCGTACTCACAGCCGATGACGCCGCCGCCCACCACGACGAGGGATTTGGGCAGCTGGCCGATCTCCAGCACCTCGTCCGAGTCGTGCACGCGCACGTCGCCGAAGGGGTACAGCGGAGGCCGGTAGGGCTTGGAGCCGGTGGCGACGAGGATGAAGGCGCCGGTGAGGCGCACGTCGTCGGCGTCCGCGCGGCGCACCACGACGGTGTGCTCGTCCAGGAGCGTGCCGTTGCCCTGGAACACCTGGATGCCGTGGCGCTCCAGGTTGTGGGCGATGCGCTCGCGCTCCATGCCCTTCACGCGGCGCTCGCGGTAGAGGAAGTCGGAGACGGTGGCCTCGTGGCGCAGCGTCGTCTCCACGCTGTAGAGGCCGCGCGCCTTGAGGCCGGACAGGTGCAGCGACGTCTCCCGCAGCGTCTTGGACGGCAGCGTCCCGGTGTTGGCCGCGGTTCCACCCAGCACGGGCTCACGCTCCACCACCGCCACGCGCTTGCCCGCCAGCGCCGCCTGCACCGCCCCCCACTCACCGGCCGGGCCGGAGCCAATCACCACCAGGTCGAAGTCCCTCATGGGACCCCAAACTACGCGACCCCACGCACCCTTTGAAGCGAACTCACCGTGTCAGGTGCTCCTCGAGGAAGAGAGCGGTCTGCCGCATCATCTCCCGAGCGCTCTCGACGTCGTCCGTCAGCTCGAAGCCGTGGTGGCCCTCGGGCAGCTCCAGCAGCGTGAGGGGCGCACCTCGCGTCCGGGCCTCCTTCACGAAGTCCTCGAGCGCGGCGTTGAGCGCCGGCGCGTCCTGGCCCGCGCGCAGCACGAGCAGGGGCGGCACCTTCTTCGCGTTGGTGGCCTTCAGGGCAGAGAGCGGCGAGGGCCTCACGTCCGGCGCGTCGAGCAAGGGGTACCACGCCACCGCGCAGCGCAGCCAGGCGGGAGGCTCCTTGCGCAGCGCGGGCGACAGGCCCCAGAGCCCGCCCGCGGACATTGTCATCAGGCAGACGCGGCTCGCGTCGAGCTTCTCGGTGGCGGCCTGCTTGCGCACGAAGGCCAGCGCCGAGTCCAGGCGCTTCTGGAGGTCCGCGACGCGCGTGTACCACTGGGCGGGCTCCGCGCCGGTGGCCGGTGAGCCGAGCTCCACCAGGGCCACCGCGTAGCCGTGCGCGGCCACCCAGCGCGCCTGTCCGACGAAGGCGGGCAGGTCCCTCACGAAGGGCGTGAGGCCCGGGTGCATCATCCCGTGGGCCAGTACGACCACGGGGACGGGGCCCTGGGAGATGGCATCCGGGATGTAGAGGTCCAGCTTGTAGTCGCGGTTGCCCATGCGCGTGTACGTCAGTCCCCGGCGCACCTGGACCTCTTCCATGCCGGGGATGGTCAGGACGGGGCGGGCCTTGGCCCACTCGGGCACCGGCGTGTCCAGGGACGCGGGCAGCGCGGGCGCAAAGAACATGGGCGGGCCGTAGGAGGGCACCTCGCCGAAGCCCAGGTGCATGCGCAGCCACTGGGCGCGGTCCCTTCGCGCGGCGTCACCCAGCTCATGCGCGCCTTCGTAGAACCGGGCGAGCTTGGGCTCGGTGCCCGCGTCGATGAAGGCGCGGACCTGCTCGGGCGTGACCCACGGGTCCGAGCGGCCGTACTGGAAGAGCAGGGCGCGGGGACTCGCGGCACCGACACCGACCACGCCGTCGAGGGCCGCCATCTTCCGGGCGAACACGGCGAAGTCCTGCTCGGACATCGCGTCGGCGAGCTTCTTCTCGTTCTCGCGCTCCAGCGTGAGGATGCTCTTGGAGTAGTCGCCCACGCCGTTCATCAGCACGAAGGCTCGCACGCGGGCTTCGACGCCGGCCAGCGCTCCACCCACCATGGCGCCCATGCTGTGGCCCACGAAGCCGAGCCGACTCCCGTCGACCTCGGGACGGCTGACGAGCAGGTCCACGCCGCGCCGCATGTCGAGCAGCGTCTGGAGGTGCGTGGGGTACAGCGCCGCGCCCCGGAGCGAGCCGCGCCAGGGCTCGGGCCGCACGTGCGGCGCATCGACGAGCAGCGACACCACGCCGGAGCGCGCGAGGGAGAGCGCCTCGTCGAGGAACTCGTTCTTCGAGCCCTGACCCCAGTGCAGGAACACGAGCCCCGCGAAGGGACCTGGGCCCGGTGGGGTGACGAGGAAGGCGGGGACGCGTCCGCCCTTGGGGCTGGCATAGGTCAGCTCCGTCACCGTGACGTCTCCGCGCTTCTGCTCGCGGACCTTCTTCACGTCGAGCGGCGCGGTGGCGTCATGCTTCGTCACCTCGCGCAACTCGGCGAGCAGCGTGGCCGGCTCCGGCGCGGGCGCGGCCGCGACGCGGAGCGTGATGAAGAGGGCCAGCAGGAGGACGCGCTGACACCACGACGAGGGGCGAGACCCGGACATGGAACGCCTCGACTGTGAGAGGGCCCCGTGAAGGGTGGGGCCCTCGCGAGTCTGAGCGCTCCTGGCGCGAGCGCAAGTCCTCAGGGGCGTGGGCCGTAGGTGGGGATGGGGGCGCCGACCTCCAGGGCGCCGAGGTCCGGGGCCGAGCCGGCGTATCCGTCCGTGATGTTGTCGAGCGGCGTACCGGCGTTCTCCACGGTGGAGCCCGCGCGAGGGCGCAGGTCGGGCGCGGCGTACAGCGTCATGGGGGACGCGGGGTAGGCGACCGTCGCCGCGAAGACCCCGAGGTCCACCTGGACGGCGTGTTTCTCGGTGGTGTTGGCGCGCAGGTCGTTCAGGGAGGTGATGCGGGTGCCGCCCCAGTTGACGTTGAAGGTGCCGGAGGTGGAGCCGAAGCCGTCGTGGTCCAGGTCGGCGTTCGCCGTGGTGAGCGAGGGGAGGTGGAGGACGCTGCCCTGGGCGCTGCCGCTGCTGTAGCCGTTGAACGTGCCTCCGGGCCCGCCGATGAACAGGTTGTTGCGCGCGAGGAGCCGGGCCACGGGCGTGGTCGCGGTGATACCGAAGGCGTCACCGTGCTTCACCACGGTGTTGTGCAGGAGCACGTCGCCCGAGCTGCCCCGGTAGAGTTTGAAGGCGATGTGCACCGCGTTGTAGACGGCGTTGCGGACGAAGTACGTCGGCCCGCCCAGGCTCGGCTGGGACGACAGCGCGATGAAGTTGTTGGTGAGGCGGTTGCCGACGATGCGGCAGTTGTGGGCGCAGAAGTCCGCCTCGACGCCGTCGTCCGCGTTGCCGATGAGGTCGTTGTCGAGCACGTCGATGCTGTACTGGTCCACCGCGGCGTCGTCCTCCATGAAGGAGATGCCGTCGCGGAAGCCGGTGACGCGGTTGTTCTGGATGACGTGTCCAGGCCCCGTGACGCAGATGCCCTCGCCCTGGTTGTTGCCATTGACGCCGAGCGAGGACTCCGCCCACGGGGTGATGCCCGTCACGACGTTGTCGGCGATGTACGCGTTCTCCGCGCGCAGGAAGGTGACGACCGCATCGCCGCCGTTCGCGGAGGTGGCGTTGATGGTGGAGCGGGTGAGGGAGAAGTTCTTCGTCCCGTTGAAGCGCAGGCGGCCGTTGATGGTGAGCCGGTCGAAGTGCACGTGGTTCTGATTGAACAGGTTGACGGGGCCGTTGATGACGGTGCCCGACGTGCCTCGCAGGACGATAGGCTTGCCCTCCGTGCCGCTGCGCGACCAGTCGAAGCCGGTGTACGTCCCGCTGCCGAACTCGAGCAGGTCTCCGGGCTGGGCGCTCGCGGCGACGCTGGCGAAGGTGGCGGGCGTCACGGCCTTGACGGGCGCGTTCGCCATGGGCGCCGGGACCGCGCGCGTGGTGGCCGTCGCGGTGCGCACGGCGCCGCCGCCATCCGGGTCGGCGAGCGTGAGCTCCAACTCGTACGTCGTCGCGGGCTGGAGCCCGAAGATGCTGCCGGAGTGTCGCTGGGCCCAGGAGAAGCCCTCGTTGCTCCCTGCGGGGATGCGGCGCAGGGGCAGGGCCTTGCGCCAGGTGCTGCTGCCCGCGGGGCGGAAGCGCACGGCGACGGTGCCGTTGGCGTTGGCGTCGCCGGTGAAGGCCCACTCCACCGTCAGGTGTCGCAGCGTCGGGAAGGGGAGGGTGACGGCGCCGGGGACGGTGGCGTCGGGGCCACCGCTCGGGCCTCCATCCGGAGAGGTACTCGTGCCGCCGTCCTCTTCGGGTGTGCCGCTGTCGGGTGCGCCAGCGTCCGGGGTGGGCACGGAGCCGTCGGAGGTGTTCGTCCCCGCGTCGGCTCGGGTGTCGTCGTCACCGCTGTCACCGCAGGCCACGCTGAGCAGCAGCGCGGCGGCACCACACCACGTCCGGAGGATGCGAGGGCTCATGCGCGGATTGTGCGCCGAGGGGCAGACATCCCGCGAGCTTGAGCGTGTCTATTCTGGTGACTCGGTACGTCCCGTGTAGCGCAGGCCCTCGCGGACCTCGTCATCGGTGAGGAGCCGGAAGGTGCCCTCGGGGATGTCGAGCTCGATGCCGCCCACGGCTTCACGGTGGAGGGCGCGCACGGGGAGGCCGACGACGCCGAGCATCCGCTTCACCTGGTGGTGACGGCCCTCGGTGAGGGTGACCTCCACGGTCTTCTCGTCGCGCACGCGGACGGTGGCGGGGCGGGCGGGGCCGTCGTCGAGGACCATGCCCTTGCGGAGCGGCTCCACGCGCTCGTCATCCGCGGTGCTGAAGACGGTGGCCACGTAGCGCTTGGGCAGCTGGGTGTCTGGGGACGTGGCGTGGGCGACGAGCTTGTCGTCATTGGTGAAGAGCAGCAGGCCCGTGGAGTCCACGTCGAGCCGGCCCACCGCGTGCCACGTGTAGCCGGCGAGCTCGGGAGGGAGCTGGCGCAGGAGGACCTCGAACACGGTGCCGGTGCGGTGCTGGGAGACGGTGGAGGACAGCACGCCCGCGGGCTTGTGGAACGCGAGCACCCGGGTGG
>NZ_SRLW01000293.1:0-12234 GCF_006518215.1 Myxococcus sp. AB025B | reverse complement strand
GGGGGAGGGGGCTCCGGGGCCCCTGAGGGCCCGCTCGGAGCGAGGGCGGGAGGCAAGCGGCCTCCCGCCAGGTGCGCCACGGCGCGGGACTACAGCTCGCGCGACATCAGGAGCCGCAGCTTGCCGGACTTCTTGGACACCACCGTGGCCACGGTGGTGAAGCCCGCCTTGCGGTAGAATCCCACCGCGGGCGCGTTGGACGGGTCCACGCGCAGGGCAATGGTCTTGCGGTACATGTCCCGCGCGGCCCGGAGCGCCTGCTCCAGCACCACCATCCCCAGCCCCTTCTTGCGCAACTCCGGCTTCACCACGATGTTGCGCAGGTAGGCGGCGCCGGGCACCGGGCCGTCGCGCTCCACCGTGACGTAGCCGACGATCTGGCTCTGCAGCCGGGCCACGTGGATGAAGGGCTTGAGCTGGGTCAGGGCCTTGAGGCTGTCCTCCTGCGTCTCACCCCGGCTCTTCCAGGGCTCGGAGCTGGCGCGCAGGGCCGCCACCGCCGTCATGTCCTCGTCGGTGGGCAGGGTGAACTTCACCGCCGCCATCAGGTCGTTGGGGAGGCCCACCACATCCAGCACCGGGGCTGGGGCCATCTCCACGCCCGGGTCCACCTGCTTCATCGTCATCGCCATCTCCTCCGTCGCGCTGCGATCCTAACCGCACCCCCGCCACCGGTGCACGCGGTGATTCCGCGCACATTGTCTTCTCAAGTGAGGAGTTTGCCTCCCCCTGGCACGAGAGGGTCGGATTCGGGTCAACCCCACCTTCGCCGGCGCCATTCCAGGGCACAGGCCCCGCTTCCACGGCCGCCATCCGGCCGGCCTTCCGCGAAGCAGGCGTTCCCACTATAAAAACCCTGGTCGTCACCGGAGGGCTGGCCTCTCCTCCCCTCGACTCCGCCTGCCCGAGCACCCCTTGCAACTGAACCACGCCCAGCGCGAGCTGACGCTCAAGATCGTCTACTACGGTCCCGGACTCAGCGGGAAGACGACGAACCTGCGTCAGCTCCACGCCCGCGCGTACCCGGAGGTCCGGGGGCGGTTGCTGACGGTGGACACGCACGACGACCGGACGCTGTTCTTCGATCTGCTGCCTGTCTTCTTCTCCACGTCCTCGGGCTTCAAGGTGAAGGTGAAGCTCTTCACGGTGCCCGGGCAGGTCATCCACAACGCGACCCGGCGCATCGTGCTGCAGGGGGCCGACGCGGTGGTGTTCATCGCGGACAGCCGGCACAGCGCGACGGCGGAGAACAACGCCTACTGGCGCAACCTGCAGGACAACATGAAGGAGAACGGGCTGGACCCCGCGCAGGTGCCCGTCGTCATCCAGTTCAACAAGCGGGACCTGCCCGACGCGCGCACGGACGCGGAGCTGGAGGAGGCGCGCAAGCGCGGCGGCGAGGCCGTGGTGGGCGCGGTGGCCCTCAAGGGCGAGGGCGTGCTGGAGACCTTCCACGCCGTGGCCCAGGCGGCCTACCGGCGGCTGGACGCGCGCGCGCACCTGGCGCGCAACGTGGGCCTCACCGAGGCGGAGTTCCTGTCCCAGGTCTTCGGCCGCATGGACCTGGCGGGCACCGCGCTGGCCGGGCGCTACGCCGCCGTCACCCGCGACGAGCAGGTGGGGGGCGGGCGATGAGCGGCTATCAGGGCAGCGCGCCCCCGGAGGGCTCGCGCCGCGAGTCCGTCCTCCAGCGCCGGCTGTCCCTGGGCGAGATGCTGGACCTCCCGTCGTTCGCGGAGGTGGTGAAGAGCTTCAGCGAGCTGTACCGCGTGGGCATCAAGGTGCTCGACGCGCGCGGCACCAAGCTGGCCGACGTGAAGGTGGGCCACGGCGACTTCTGCGCGTACGTCTTCTCCTTCCCGGACGGCCGCTCGCGCTGCACCGCCACCGTGGCGCGCGTGAAGGACGGCCCCGTCGTCCCGCTCAACGGCGCGCGCGTGGCCCAGGGCGACGGCGCGGAGGAGGCGGGCCTCATCGCGCTGCCGTGCTTCACCGGCCTGCGCTACCTGGTGATGCCCGTGCGCTGGGAAGGCGACTTCCTGGGCCGCGTCATCCTGGGGCCCTTCACCCCCGAGGAGCTGGGCGACTTCCCGGACACGCTCACGGACATCCCCGCGCTGGAGCTCACGCGCGCCCAGGAGCTGGTGTCCAAGGTGCGCCGCGCGCCCGAGCGCACCGTGGTCCAGGTGCTGACGCACTTCGGCCAGGTGCTCGCCGCGCTCGTCGCCAGCGGCCACCGCACCTACCTGACGACGCAGCTGCACATCGAGGCGATGCTGGAGACGCACCGCGAGCTGGAGGCGCAGAACTCGCGCCTGGCCCAGGTGAACACGCGCCTCAAGGAGCTGGACCGGCTCAAGTCCACCTTCCTGGGCACGGTGAGCCACGAGCTGCGCACGCCCCTGGCGTCCATCATCGGCTACTCGGAGATGCTGGCCGAGGGCCTGGCCGGCGTGCTCAACCCCGAGCAGCTGCTCTACGTGCGCACCATCGTCGAGAAGGGCGAGTCGCTGCTCAACCTCATCTCGTCCATCCTCGACCTGAGCCAGATTGAAGCCGGCAAGCTGCGGCTGTCGGTGGGGCCGGTGGACCTGGCCAGCGTCATCCAGACGGCGGTCTCCAGCGTGCTGCCCCAGGCGCAGAGAAAGGGCGTGGAGCTGGAGGTGCGCCTGCCGCCCGTGCCCAGGCCCCGGCTGGCGGGCGACGCGGACAAGCTGCGCCAGGTGCTGGTGAACCTGCTCGCCAACGCGCTGAAGTTCACGTCGTCCGGAGGGCGGGTGTCGGTGGTGATGTCGGAGGCGGGCGTCCAGGACGCGCTGGGCCTCACCGGCTACCGCGTCTGCGTGGAGGACACCGGCGTGGGCATCCGCGAGGACCAGTTCGAGCGCATCTTCCAGAGCTTCTACCAGGTGGACGGCAGCTCCACGCGCGAGCACGGCGGCGCGGGGCTGGGCCTGGCCATCGTGAAGAGCCTGGTGGAGGGCCACGGCGGCAAGGTGTTCGTGGAGAGCGAGTTCGGACGCGGCTCGCGCTTCACGGTGGTGCTGCCCATGCAGCCGCCCATCCCCGAGCACGGCCTGCTGGCCGCCCCCGCGCCCGTGCCCGAGCTCCCCCCGGGGCCCGACCGCTTCTGACGCGGGAGGTCGACCGGGACCGTGCCTTCCCGGGCGCGGGACGTGGCGCGTCGTGGACGTGTCACACGCAATCCCCCCGGAAGGCATCGCCCGGGCGTATTGTCCGCGCCCATGCTCACCGGACGTCCTTCCGCCGCTTCCTACGTGCTCATCGATGCGGAGAACATCGACTGGGCCGTCTCCAACGTCGTCGGCCGTAAACCCGAGTCGCAGGACCGCGTGCAGTTCGACCGTCTGGTCGCCTTCTGCGAGACGTACTTCCCCGCGCCCGTGCGCTGCGTGGTGGTGCTCAACGCGCGCGGCGAGCAGCTGCCCGACGTGATGATTGGCTTCATCCGCGCGCTGAAGTCCGCGGGCTGCGAGGTGGCGCTGCTCTACGGACGTCCGGACCAGAAGGTGGTGGACCTGGGCATCCTCAAGCTCCTGGAGACCATCCGCACCCAGCGGCCCAAGGCGGCCGTGGGCCTGGCCAGCCACGACGGCGGTGACTTCGCCGAGGCCCTCAAGCCCATGCTCGAGGAGAAGCGCCAGGTGGCCGTGCTCGGCCTGCGCGAGTACGTCAGCCAGCGCTTCCGGGACCTGGTCCCCGCGGGCCTCAAGATTGTCGACCTGGAGCTCAACGCGAAGGTGTTCCAGCGCCCGCTGCCCCGGCTCCTGCCGGTCAACGTGGACGAGTTCGACCCGATGCTGTTCGTCTAGCGCGCGCCGCTCCCCGCGCACCCCCGGCCGGAGCCCCACCGAGGGCCCGGCCGGCCTTCCACACGCTTCGCGAGCCGCGCCCCTCGCCGTGCTCGTCGCGCTTGCGGATGATTAACGACGGCGTTAAATATTGTCCCAGCGGTTAACGACTCGTTCGCCAAGGAGACACGCCATGAAGCCGGTTCCCGAGGGGTTCTCACGCATCAGTCCCGGGCTGTTCTACGAGGACGCGCCCAAGGCCATCGACTGGTTGGAGAAGGCCTTCGGCTTCCAGGCGCGGCTGAAGGTGGAGGGCGCGCCGGGCATCATCGTCCATTCGGAGCTGGTGTACGGCGAGGCCGTCATCCTGGTGAACTCGGTCACCCCCAAGTTCCCGGGCCGCACGACGGGCGCCACGAGCGCGTGCTACCTGATGGTGTACGTGGATGACGTGGACGCGCACTGCGCGCGGGCCAAGGCCGCGGGCGCCCGAATCACCCAGGAGCCGAAGACCACGGACTACGGCGAGGACTACTGGACGGACCGGGGCTACGGCGCCGAGGACCTGGAGGGCCACTCCTGGTGGTTCGCCCAGCGGATGTCCTCCAAGGGCTGACGCCATGGGAGCCGCCCGTCGCCTGGATGAGACCTTCGCCGCGCTGGCCGACCCCACCCGTCGAGGGGTCATCGACCTGCTCCGCGAGGAGCCCCGGCGCGCGGGCGAGCTGGCCGCCGCCTTCGACATGTCCGCGCCCGCCATGTCCCGACACCTGCGCGTGCTGCGCAAGACGGGGCTGGTGGAGGAGGAGGCCATCGAGGACGATGCCCGGGTGAAGGTGTACCGGCTGCGCCCCGAGCGTTTCGGGGAGCTGCGCGCGTGGCTCGACGAGGTGGAGTCCTTCTGGAGCGACCAGCTCTCCGCCTTCAAGGCCCACGCCGAACGCACCCGCAAGAAGACCTGAGCCTCGAGGCCCCGCGATGACGACGCCGCAGACCGCACGCGTGACGACCTTCCTCGCCCTGGAGCCCCAGGTGGCCTTCGAGGTCTTCACCGAAGAGACCGACCTCTGGTGGCGCAAGGGGCCCCGCTTCCGGGGCTCCCGCTCGCCCGACAGCGTGGTGCGCTTCGAGGGCGGCGCCGGAGGCCGGCTGGTGGAGGCGGACGCCGAGGGCGTCTTCGAGATTGGCCGCGTGCTGGCGTGGGTGCCCGGCCACCACCTGCGCTTCGAGTGGCGCGGCAGGAACTTCGCGCCCGGCGAGCTCACCGAGGTGGAGGTGCGCTTCGAGTCCGCCGAGGGCGGCACCCGCGTCGTCCTGGAGCACCGCGGCTGGGAGTCGCTGCGCCCCGACCACCCCGTGCGACATGGTCAGGACGTCGCCGCCTTCCTCGCGATGATGGGCCTGTGGTGGGCGGGCCTCACCACCGCGCTGCGCACCGTGGCCTCCCGCCCGACGCCACGCGTTGAATGACTGTCAGCGATTAGCCCTGTCATAAAATTACAGATGCAGCCCTCGCGGGCATGTATGCTGTTGGCGTCTGGACGTGTGGCCCCGAGCCCCGTCGCGTGCGCCTGCCCGCGGACAACCCCCTGACACATGTCTCGCGTACTCACCGGACGCGCCCTCGCGTGCGTCCGGGACGCGGGCCCGGGTGTTCGCTCGGGACCTGGCGCGTCCGCGCCCGACGCCGCGTGCGTCCCGTTGAATGCGCCTGCGTGTGCAGTCTTGACGCACCCGGGGTCAAGTCCTCACATGTCGTGGAAATTCCGTAGAGCACCCGCATGGATGGCTGGGTGGGATTTGTGGTGAATCCGATTCTGTCTTGTAAATATTTGTTGAATGCTTCATAAGGGCGCGCGCTGGACAGACGTGGTGAAACCAGTTGTGTCAATCCGAAGAGGGGGAGCATATGGACAAGCGCATCCGGCGCTCGTGTCTTGCTTTGGCATCGATTCTGGCTCTCGCCGGCTGTAGCACGCAGGAGGACGTGGTGGAGGCCGAGGCCCCACCCGCCGCGCGGCCCGCGCCGTTGCACTCCGAGCGCGGCGGCATCGGCCTCTTGCTCGCCTCCGGCGACAAGTCGGCGATGAACACGGTGACGGTCAACACGTTCCGCTCGCTCGTCGTCACCGAGACGGCCATCGTCAACAACTTCTCCCTGCGCGAGGTCATGGACCAGCTCGCCGTGCAGAGCGGCGTGGCGGGGATGACGGGCCTCAAGCTCTACCGCCAGCTCTGGGACACGCAGAACCCGACGCCTGGGCAGATCAACCCGAACCAGCACTGCAACGACCAGATGTCGGGCTCGCAGTCCGTCTTCAACAGCTTCCCGTACCAGTGCCGCAACGCGGAGGGCGCCCAGGCGGGCCAGGACCCGTTCAACGTCGCGACGCAGGGCTACCGGGCGGTGGGCCTGTTCAACCGCTTCGACCTGGCGCCCGCGGACGGCTCCAACTGCGGCGAGTACCGCATCGTCTTCGCGCGCAGGTCCGGAGAGACCAACGCCGGCCAGCGCAACTTCATGATTTTCGAGGCCGTGCTGCCCAACCCCCACCAGGACGAGGGGCTGGACGGGTGCCTGCCGGTGGCGGAGTTCTGGCAGCGGCTGACGACCAACCCGGACGTGGCCTCGCGTACCCAGCAGCTGCGGGCGTTCTACCTGCAGGGCCTGCCGGGCTTCCGGCCGGTGGTGCACATCGACAACTACGGCGCGGACCCGGCGACGGTCGCGGGCCAGATTCGCACCAACCAGTTCATGCAGGCCAACTGGCTCCTGCGTGAGTTCAAGCTGCAGAAGACGTGTCTGGCCGGCACGTGCACGTCGCTGCGCGCCATCCTCTCCACGGACAAGGTGAACCCGTTCGGCCCGCTGTTCAGCCCGACGTCCACGCACGCCCGGGCGGAGGACTTCCGCTTCTTCTTCGCCAGCCAGGTGGAGGCGCTGGCGCGCAACGACATCAACCTCTTCAACATGGACGTGCAGGACCAGTTCAACGCGGGCCAGTCCGACGCGCAGGGCACGGAGAACAACTACACCTTCCACTTCGGCAACAACGCCTCCGCGCTGCGCACGCTCATCCAGAACGAGCTCACCCGCATCGGCAGCACGCTGACGCCCAACCAGATTGTGTCCCGCGCCAAGGCGCTGTCGTGCGCGGGCTGCCACGACCTGAGCAACGGCAACAACCTGGGCGGCGGCGTGGTGTGGCCCGCCTCGCTGGGCTTCACCCACGTGAGCGAGCTGACGGAGGAGGGGCCCGAGGGCACGCGCTTCCGCATCTCCCCGGCGCTCACCAACGTCTTCCTGCCGCACAGGAAGGCCGTCCTGGAGGAGTACCTGAGCCGCCCGCGCCCGTGCCACAACGTGTGCAACCCGGGCAACCCCATCGCCACCCACTGCTCGCCGTGCGCGGCGGCGGTGTGCGAGGGCGACCCGTTCTGCTGCTCGGGCTCCTGGGACGTCATCTGCGTGGAGGCGGCGCAGGACGTCTGCGGCCTGGCCTGCAACGCGCAGTAGTCAGCGACTCCTGGTGTCCCGGCGGGCGGTCGTCGCACCCCCGCGCCCGTCGGGACGCCTCGCCGTGGCGGTCATGCGCGGGCCTTTCGGCAGACAGGCCCGCCCTGGGGGGGCAGCGGTCCACACGCAGGTCTGAGTGTCGTCGGTGTGGTTGTCGTCGGCAGTCCACTGCAGCAGAGGGGGTTACACATGAAGCCGTGCTCGCGTTTCTCGGTGCCCGTTACCGCGGCCCTGCCGCTCGTCGCGCTCGCGACGTCCGCCTGGGCTGGCCCGTTGCGCTCCCCGGACCGGGGGTTGGACGGGGCCACGCTGGTGGAGGACTCGCAGTACATGCGCCGCGTCTTCGAGGAGAAGACCCGGGGCGCCGGTGGCGAGAGCATCGCCATCGACCTGGCCGACCCGGCCCAGTACCGCTTCGTGATGAACCGCCTGCGCGGCTCCGGGAAGACGGTGGCCAACGCGCCCCGGCTCTTCGAGCGGCTGGCGCTGGCGCAGAGGAAGGCCCTGGCGCACAAGGCCGCGGGCACGCAGGCGGCGCCCCTGGCCAACAACTGGGGCTGTGACCACTTCCTCAACCTGACCCGCGGCGTCACCAGCGGCTCGGTGCGCGTCTACGAGAGCAATCCCTGGGCGGCGTGCCTCAACGGCGCCAGCTACGTGTACACGGACATCGTCGCCTTCAACGCGAACAACGCGGAGACGCAGACGACGGTGGTGGACTCGGCCTCCGGCGAGGAGTACGCGGCCGGCCAGAGCTTCGACGACGTCATCGTGCGGCCGGCCATCCCGGTGAACCAGGACCGGCAGGTCATCCTCGACTCGATGATGATCGCCATGAACGAGAACACGGGCGAGGAGGTCGTCACCTTCGTGCGCGGCCAGTCGAGCACGACGACGGGCGGCGCGGACCTGGCGCTCGAGCACCCGCGGCTGTCGGTGCCCAACAGCGGCAAGCTGAACACGGAGCTGTGCCAGATGCGCGGCGGCATCGACTGTGACTACGCCGCGGTGGGCGCCACGCTGGCGCCCTCGGGGGCCAACACCCCGACGAGCATCGCGCTGCGCAACCCCGCCGTGACGGCCTCGTGGGTGGGGGATGCCAGCAACAACTTCCCCCTGACGCGCCCGTGGGACTGGAGCCACGTCTACGTGCCCACCAAGTTCACCTTCAACGCGGGCAGCAAGAACGGCATCGCCTGCGTCATCAAGGAGATCCTCCCGGGCTCGAAGGTGCGCCTGGTCAAGCCCATCACGGGCGGCACCTGCATGAGCCAGGCGGACCTGACGCCCTTCCTCACCAGCTCCATCAACAGCCAGACGGCGAACGTGACGCTGCTGGCGGACCTGACGCGGGAGACGTCCATCGCGGGCACGGGTGTCGAGAACTGCGCGATGCAGACCATCATCAACCAGCCGGTGGAGTACGTCATCACGGTGAGCACCAAGGTGAACTGCGGCACGGCGGCGAACACGCCGGCCTCGGTGACGGTGCGCATGCTGTCCGACTCGCGCTATCGCTATGGCGTGCAGGTGTGGAACTCCTGCATGGCGGAGGGCACCCAGGTGGTGCTGGCCGATGGCAGCGTCGTCCCGGTGGAGTCGGTGAAGCGCGGCCAGCGCATCGTGACGAACGCGAAGGGTGACACGCTCACCGTGCGCGACGTCCAGGTGGGTGGCGAGCGCGACGCGATGGTGAACCTGCGTGACGACAAGGGTCACGCGGTCAGCCTGACCGACAAGCACCCGGTCATCATGGCGGATGGCAGGCCGCTGGCGGCCGGCAAGCTGAAGGTGGCGGACCAGGTCAGCACCCGCGAGGGCGTGGCCACGCTGACCTCCGTCACGCGCGAGAAGTAC
The DNA here is from genome assembly GCF_006518215.1 of Myxococcus sp. AB025B. Lineage (NCBI taxonomy): Bacteria > Pseudomonadati > Myxococcota > Myxococcia > Myxococcales > Myxococcaceae > Myxococcus > Myxococcus sp. AB025B. The sequence continues at coordinate 3,048 of NZ_SRLW01000293.1, read as the reverse complement.
ACGGGCAAGGTCTACAACTTCAGCCTGGGGACGCCCGAGGAGCTGGCGCGCGCGGGGAAGCACGCGAACACGATGTTCGCCAACGGCTTCCGCGTGGGTGACAACGCGATGCAGGGCGAGCTGACGGCGCCCGTGGCGGACTCGCGCGAGACGCTCGAGCGCCTGCCGGCCTCGTGGCACAAGGACTACGCCCTGGCCCCCGCGTTCGTGGCGGGGCAGCGCTAGTTCGCGGTTTCGAGGAACGAAGCACCAGCGCCCCACCGACGCAGCTTGCGCCGGTGGGGCGTTCTGGCTGGGTGGGCACGAGAGACAACCTGGTGACGACAGGAGCACGGATGCGGAACACGGTGGTGATGAGCGTGCTGGTGATGGGCCTGCTGGCCTGCGGCGACGGGCCGCCCCGGCCACCGCCACCGGGCTTCTGTCCGGAGCGTCCCGCCGCCGTGGAGCCCGGGAGGCCAGGGCAGGTGCCGCTGCGGGTGCGCTCGCCCGAGCGACTCGAGGCGTGGAGGGCCCGCGTGGGGCTCGCGCGCACGTCGTCGTCGGTGGGGGCGCGAGCGTCCGAGCGGCTCGAGGCGTGGAGGGCCCGCGTGGGGCTCGCGCGCACGTCGTCGTCGGTGGGGGCGCGAGCGCCCGAGCGGCTCGAGGCGGGGAGCGCCCGAGCGGGGCTTGCGCGCACGTCGTCGTCGGTGGGGGCGCGAGCGCCCGAGCGGCTCGAGGCGGGGAGCGCCCGAGCGGGGCTTGCGCGCACGTCGTCGTCGGGGTCGCCTGAGGCGTGGCGGGCTGGCGAGGTGCGCGCACGCGCGTTGTCTGTGGAGGCGCCCGAGCACTTCGCTTCGTGGCGAACTCACGCGGAGCTCTCGCGGGCGGGGACTTCCGAGCGGCTCGAGGCGTGGAGTGCTCGTACGGGGCTCTCGTCCGTGGCGCCATCGGCGCGGGCCGCGGTGGACCTGACGGGCCGCTCGTGGTGGGCCACGCCGTGTCTCGTGGGGACTCCGGGCCTGGAGGTGGCGACGCCCCGGGTGGCCGTGACGGAGTCCGGCCGTGCGATGGCGGTGTGGACCGAGAACGACGGACTCGACGCGTGGCTGTGGGCCAGCGAGTACACGCCGACCACGGGATGGTCTTCCGCGCGCAAGGTGGACCTCTTCCGCGAGCTCCCGGACGACGAGCTCCGGGTGCGGCAGCCGCAGGTCGTCGCCGACGGCGAGGGCCGCGTGCTGTTGATGTGGCTCCAGAGCGAGGGCTCGACGGCGACGCAGCTGTGGTCCGCGCGGCACGTGCCGGGCGAGGGATGGAGCAAGGCGGACCGCGTGCTGGCGCATCCCCTGGGAGACGCGACGCACCTGGAGCTCGCTCGGGACGCGGCGGGCGGCTTCACCGTCATCTGGACGCAGTTCGACGGCGACACGTTCAGCGAGAACGTCTGGACCACCCGCGGCTCGCCCGCGACGGGCTGGGAGCCCGCGCGCCGCATCGACACGCCCGTGCCGGGCTTCTCCCTGGCGCCTCGGGTGTCGGTGAGCTCGGATGGCCACGTGGTGGTGGGGTGGGACCGCTTCGACGAGCTGGAGGGCATCCCCGTGGCGTGGTTCAGCCGGTGGACCCCCGCCGAGGGCTGGAGCGCCGCGGAGCGCCTGAGCCCTCCAGGCGTGGACGGCTTCTACGCGGAGCCCGTGGCGGGGCCGGGCGGCACGGCGCTCGCGCTGTGGAGCGGCCTGGGAGAGGTGGAGGTGGAGCTGTGGGCGCGGCGCTTCGTGCCCGGCTCGGGCTGGTCCTCGCCCGAGCGCCTGGAGGAGGTCCTCGGCAGCTCCGGCGCGGCCCAGGCCACCGCGGAGCGGGAGGGACGCACCCTGGTGGTCTGGCCCCGCGCGCGCGACGGCGTCACCCGCTTGTCCAGCCGGCCCTTCGACTTCACCCGCGGCTTCCGTCCGCGCGAGGACATGGCTCCCCCTCCGAAGGGGCTCGTCGCCCTGGACCCGCGGGTGGTGTCGGTGAGCGCGTGGGAGTCGCTCGCCGTCTGGACCCAGGAGGTCGAGGGCGGCCGGCGCATCGCCGCCAGTCGCTACGTCCTCGGCCGAGGCTGGGGACCCGCGACCTGGCTCGACACGGAGACCTCCGCACAGACGGGCTTTGCGCACGTGGCCGCGGGCGCGCGGGGCGACGCCGTGGCCACCTGGCTGCACGGGGGCGAGGTGCCCGGCGTGGGTCTCAGCGTCTTCCAATAGACGCGCCCTTGGTCTTTGCTGTCGGACGATGCCTGGTGAGTTCGACTTCATCCGCCGCTTCCTCGGCCACTTCCCCAAGGCCCGGGTGCCGGTGGGCCCCGGGGACGACTGCGCGGTGCTCGCGCCCTCGCGCGGGGCGCTGTGCGTCACCACCGACGCCGTGGTGGAGGACGTGCACTTCACCCGCGCGTCCTTCTCCCCCGCGGACATCGGCCACAAGGCGCTCGCGGTGAACCTCTCGGACGTGGCCTCCATGGGCGCCACGCCGCGCTGGTTCGTCTGCGCGCTCGCGCTGCCCAGGGACTTCCCTCCCGCGCACCTGTCGGGCATCGCCCGGGGCATGGCGGCGCTCGCCCGCGAGCACCGCGTGGCGCTGGTGGGCGGCAACTTCACCTCCGCGCGCGAGCTGTCCATCACCATCACCGCCACCGGCGAGCTCTCCCGCCCTCCGCTCACCCGCGCGGGGGCCCGGCCCGGTGACTGGCTCTACGTGTCCGGCACGCTCGGCGACGCGAGGCTGGGGCTCGCCCACCTGCGCGCCGGGGTGAAGCGCGGCGCCAGCGTCCAACGCCAACGCCGACCCCAACCGCGCGTCGCCCTGGGCCAGCTCGCCGGGCGCTTCGCATCCGCGGCACTGGATGTTTCCGATGGTCTTGCACAGGACCTGGGTCACCTGTGCACCGCGTCTGGTGTGCGCGCGGAGGTGGAGCTGGCGAAGCTGCCGATGTCGGCCGCGGTGCGGCGGGAGCTGGGCCCCGAGGGGGCGCTGGCGGGCGGGGAGGACTACGAACTGCTGATGGCCGTCCCCTCGGCGCGGGGG